>DVJR01000082.1 GCA_018716575.1 Candidatus Scatomonas merdavium
TGGACAGGCTGTCTCCCAGCCACTCCTTATAGGTCTGTGCCGTATCGCCGTCGGCTGTCTTTACCGTGCTGTCCGCCGTATCAGCGCCGACCGTCAGCGGCTTTGCCGCCTGGCAGAGCCCGAGTGCCATACAGCCGGCCGCCAGCGCAGCCGCCAGCCTTTTCCGCATATTCTTTCCTGTTTTCCTCACTTTCTTCATCCTTTCTGTCCTGTTTCCCGCAGGACTGCCGCAACACAATATCCGGTATTTACAGGTTTGCCCCATTATAAAGAAATTTTTTCAAATTGACAACCGCTCCGGATCTCGCAATTTACCGGCAATCCCTTATATTTACTGGATTTTTCCAAAAACAGGACACAAAGGTTTCACGGTTTTCACAGAGTTTTCGCGGAAAATTCACAATTATTCTCCTGTTGTAAATACAACTTTCTGACCGTTCACGCCGGCCAGAAGCAGAAAAGGGGCTGCCGCAATATTGATTGAAAATGGCCAAAATCTTTTGCGGCAGCCCCTATATGCATATTTTTTTCTCAATCCAGATGGAATACCACTTTCAGATCCTTACTCACCGGGCTGTTGTCCGGATTTACTTCCATAATATCCGCCATGTAATCCCACCATTTCCGGTTGATAGCCGTGTCCGCGCTCTCATCCCATTTCGCCGGATCCTCCAGCTCGATATAGCCGTACAGCACCCGCGTCTCCGGATCCAGAGAAATGGTGTAATTCTTCCCGCCGTACTCATGGATCATGTCCCTCATCTCCGGCCAGAGCAGATTGTGCCTTCTCTCATACTCTGCTTCCTGTCCTTCGTTCACCTTCATTTTAAATGTTTTGATCATCTCTGTATTCCTCCTTTTTCATACGCGGCTTTCCGCCGCGATGTTATCCTTTTTATTGCGCCCGGGGCTTTTCCTGCTACAGCATCCCCGTCCTTAAAGCATGGCTTCCAGAATCTCCAGGCTCTTCAGCCGCCGGTCCAGCACCCGCCTGACCTGACGGTCTGCGAGCCGCTCCAGCTCCTCCAGCACCTCCTGCGTCACCGTAAAGGTGTACAGCTTCTCCAAAGGGGCCTGCATCACATACCGGCAGGTATAAACAGCTGAGGGACCAAGGCTCCCCTCCTCCGGCGCGAATTCCCCGTTGATGGTCATCAGACGCAGCTCATAGATCCGCCGCACCAGCCTGTCATCCAGACGGGGATTCAGAAGAGCCTTCAGAGACAGATACAGCAGATTCAGCGTCTCCGTCCCGTCCAGATTCTCCCGGCCGTAATAATCTGCAAAATCCAGAAAATAGAAGCCATAATAGATCCCTGGCTGCTCCTGAGTCAGCTCCAGAAAATAGTTTTTTACCGATGCCTGCACCAGATTATAAGCCGTTCGCCCTGCTATTACGGAAAAGGTTCCAAATACAAACGGGTTGGCCGCCGCCAGCAGAGCGCTGTTCTGGCGCCTGGCCCCTCTGGCGAAAGCATGAATTTTCCCCAGCTCCCGTGTCAGAAGCACCAGACGTTTATCATATTCTCCAATGGGCATGGCCGACAGGACGATTCCTGACACATTAACCGACTCGCTCATAGCGCACCTCTTCAGGACAGCTCTTTCTTATCGTAACCGTAATTCTTTACCAGCAGCTCGCTGTCCCTCCAGTCCCTGCGGACCTTCACCCACAGCTTCAGGTTTACCCTGGATTCCAGCAGCTTCTCAATCTCAGGGCGGGCTTCGCTTCCGATTTTTTTCAGCATTGCCCCCTGCTTTCCGATAATAATCCCCTTGTGGGAATCCCGTTCACAGATGATTGTGGCTTCAATGTCCGTCAGGCTGCCGTCAGGCCGTTCCTTCATGCTCTCGATTACTACGGCAATGCCGTGAGGAACCTCCTCTCCCAGAGAACGCAGGGCCTTTTCCCGTATCATTTCAGCGGCGATCTGCCGCATAGGCTGATCCGTCACCGTATCCTCGTCAAAAAACTGCGGCCCGTAGGGCAGGAAACGAAACAGAGCGTCTGTAATCTTATCCAGGTTCAGACTCCGCAGGGCGGACACCGTAAGTATCTCTTCAAAACGTCCCAGCTTCTGATACATCTCCACACAGGCCGGCAGCTCTTCCTTCCGTACCTTATCTATCTTATTGATAACAAGGATTACCGGCAGCCGGCTCTTCTCCAGCAGCTTCGCAATATGCTGCTCCGCCGCTCCCACATATTTTCCCGGCTCCACCAGCCAGAGCACGGCGTCCACATCCCGCAGGGTACTCTCCGCCGCGTAGACCATGTATTCTCCCAGCCGGTTCTTGGCCCTGTGGATGCCCGGCGTATCCAGAAATACGATCTGCCCCCGTTCGCAGGTGTAGACCGTCTGGATCCGGTTCCGGGTGGTCTGAGGCTTTCTGGATGTGATGGCGATTTTCTGCCCGATCAGATGATTCATCAGCGTGGATTTTCCCACGTTAGGCCGCCCGATCAGCGCCACAAAGCCGGATTTGAAGTTTGTCTGTTCCATATATCCTCCTGTATACTGCATTCTCACGCCCGGATCAGAGACTCCGTGGACTTAAATACGTCCGCCGCGTCCTCCACGGACTTTTCGCTGCCCACCACGCAGATGTTATGCTGCTTCAGCACAGCCTCCGTCAGATCCGCCAGCTTCCGGATATCCTCCTCGTCCGCATCCAGAATCTGCTCCCGCTCCCTCTGGAAATCCTCTTCCGTCAAACCGGAAAACCAGGCGTTCAGAGCTACCGCGCCCTTTGCGGAGGCGTTCAGCGGCACATCCAGTTCACTGACAGTTCCGATAATATATTTTGTCATCTCCCGTTCGTCCGCGTGGAACTGCCGCAGGTATTCCGGAAGCCCCTCATAGACCTCCAGGGTTCTTTTCAGATGAGGATCCCGATAGGAAACCAGAAAGCTCTCGCCGGTCCGCCGGAAGGCGCTCATGCAGCCGTAGGCTCCGCCTTTAACCCGCAGATTCATCCACAGATAGTCATAATTCAGCACAGTCTTCAGAATTCTCAGCGCGCCGGTATAGACAAATCCCGCTTTTCGGAAATTGCCCGCCGCCGCCACATACTGTACCTGCCCGGAGGTGCAAAATCCCTCGTTCTTCTGCTCCGGCTGCCACTCCATCTTCCCCGTCTCCACGGGTTCGCGGCACAGAACAGCCTTCAGAGCTTTCACCTGCTCCTCCAGCCCCTCTCGGCCTTCTGCATCGGAAGTCAGGCTCACGGTCAGGTTTTCCGGACGGAAGATCAGCTTCATCAGCCGCTTCAGCCTGCGGATCAGATCGTCCTTCCTCTCTTCAAAATGACTCTCCAGCTCTTCCACCACGCGGTAGAAGGCGATGCCGCCGATCCTCTCCTGCCACCCGTAGACGGGAGAACAGTAGGACAGGGCCCGGGATGCGGCTGTATTGTGGCCCGCCGCCGCCAGGGAACTCTGCAGCCTTGCTTTCAGGCTGGCCAGAATCTCCCGCAGTCTCTTTTCATCCTCCAGCTTTGAGGTCAGCAGAATCTCCCGGATCATCCGGAATACAAAGCCCTGCTGCGGATAGAGATATTTGGCCCGCACGCCGAACAGGCGCGTTCCCGCATCCTCCGGATCCCGCCCCGGAAAGATCTGCAGGCCACAGCTGATTCCGCCCGTACTTGCGTTGATCTCATGGAACAGCTGGCCGTAGGTATAGTTCTCCGTGCTCACATATCCCAGCACGGATTTCAGGATGCCCATGTAGGGAATCAGGTCGTTGGGCACCTGCTCCGTCTGAAACAGAAGGGTCAGATAGCCGATCCCGTTGGTGAAGTAATCGTGGTACAGCACATCCGTGCCGTCCGCATCCGCCTTCTCCGTGCGCAGAGCAACCGGCGTTTTCCGGCTGATGTCGCTGCGCTGCAGCAGCGGAATACACGCCAGAGCTTCCGGCGTCTCCTCTGACTCCTGATATTTCTTCAGCGCTTTCGTCTGCCGTACCAGCTCCTCCAGCTCTTCTCTGCCAAGGGAGGCCTTATAGGCCGCCAGCTTTTCCGCTTCCTCCGCTTCCTTCCGGGCTGCCAGCCCTCTTCTGGGCCGCAGCACCACGTCCGCGCCATGGGAATTCTCCAGCAGATATTTCCGGATCAGGCCTTCGAAATATCCTTCTTCCGCCTTTTGCTTCAGCTCTTCAAATACAGAGAGCTGCTTCAGATAATCAAAAGGCCGGGCATCGTCATACAGCCAGCTGACAAATAACTCGATGCCATAAATCAGGCCCTTGGGAAAGGTGGCGTAATCCGCCTCCCGGAACCGGAATTCGAAGAAATTGATACCCGAAGCCAGAGCCTTCCGGTCCAGCCCCTCCTGCGTCAGCTTCTCAAGAGTTTCCCGGATGATCGTCAGGAAACGCTCCCTGTCCTCTTCTCTTGCGTTCTTGGCCTCGATGGTGAAGAAGGGCTGACAGGTACTGTCCTCATAGGAGCCGCTGATATCCTTTCCCACATGGGCGTCAAGCAGCGCCTGCTTCACCGGCGCTCCCGGCGCATCCAGCAGTACGTATTCCAGCACAGAAAACGCCACATTCAGGGTCGTATCCAGGCTGGAGCCCACTACATAGCTGGCAGAAAGATACGTATTCTCCTCCAGCGGCTCATCATCCAGCACGGGATAGTCCATGACCAGGCTCTTCCACTCCTTAAACGGCTTCTGATACGGAATTGCGGAATCCACCCGGGCGGCCTCAAACCGGCTTAAATACTCCCGGTCCATCCAGTCCAGCTTCTCTTCCATATCCATATTTCCATACAGATAGATATAGCTGTTGGAGGGATGATAATATTTTCTGTGGAAATCCAGAAATTCCTCATAGGTCAGCTCCGGTATACACTCCGGATCGCCGCCGGACTCCACACCATAGGGCGTATCCGGGAAAAGCGCGCTGAACACGGAACGGTCCAGCACCTCCTCGGCAGAAGAAAAAGCGCCCTTCATCTCATTGTACACGACGCCGTTGTAGGTCAGCGGATCATCGGTATTTTCCAGATGATAGTGCCAGCCCTCCTGGCGGAAAATAAGCTCATTCCGGTAAATATTCGGATAGAACACCGCGTCCAGATAAACATCCATCAGATTCTGAAAATCAGCGTCGTTGCAGCTTGCTACCGGAAAGATGGTTTTGTCCGGATAGGTCATGGCATTCAGGAAAGTGTTCAGAGAACCTTTGGCCAGCTCTACGAACGGATCCTTCAGGGGAAATTTCCGGGATCCGCAGAGCACCGTATGTTCAATAATATGAGCCACGCCGGTGGAATTCTCCGGCGGCGTACGGAATCCGATGGTAAAGACCTTGTTTTCATCGTCATTGGACAGGAGCACCACCCGCGCCCCCGTCTTTTTGTGCCGCAGCAGCGTGCCATGGGCATGCACGTCATCTATCTGCTCTTCCCGCAGCACTTCATAAGCATCCAGCATAATATATCCTTCCTCTCTGTTCTCTCTTTCGCGGTAGCCTGATGGCCGAAAGCGTACCGTCTCCGCGGAAAAGCAGGCAAGGGTGCCTCAAACCTATGTATGTTCTGAGACACCCTTTTCTCCCGGTATTCCGGCTCTCCTGCTTATGAATAATTCTTCTTCATCTGTTCCATCTGCTCTTTGGTAAGAATCAGATTAAATCCCGCCGGATTAAATACGAATCCCTTGGCTTCTCCCACCAGATATTTCGGCAGATCGTCGTAAGCCACTGCCGCCAGCTTCAGCTTGACATTTTTATTCCGGGCATTAAATTTCTGAAATTCACCGAAATCTGTATAGCAGGGCTGAAAAACTTCTCCGTTCTTTGTCTTTACATAGGGAACCTTCACCTTTCTGTTCTTCGGCGCCGGCTGCCCCTCCTTCGGATTTTCTTCTATATCCAGAACAATGATGAATCGGGAACGCATCAGATTGGCCGCCATTTCTTCTTCTAATGCCCGAAGGCGCTTCTTTCCTTCCAGATCTCTTTCAACAGGGCGGCGCAGCTCCTGCAGAAAATAGATGGCTGTCAGCTGCAGTTCAGGATTAAACCGGGGCAGTTTGTCGTTCTGCATGGCTTCTGTATTGGGCCGGGGCAGCAGCTGCTCCAGCTCCACCCGGACCGGCGCCCCTTCATCCTGCACCATCAGAGCATTGACGCCAATAGCGTACAGGCTGGTCAGAAAGCCCTTGAACTGAGCATTGGGGATTTTGGCTGCCGCCAGCAGAAGCTTTTCATTCGTATACTTCCTGGCAAAATCCTGCACCCGGGTCTCGTCGGTAAAGACGTAGACCTGGTCGTCAAAGGTCTCTTCGTCGCATTCCACAAAAGGCAGCTTTGTCGTCTGGGAAAACAGCACGAAAATATTTTCAAACTTCTGGAATTTCTTAATCAGAAAACTGTTATCAACTGTCATTCTGCAAACCTCTTCTCTTTTTGTCCTCGTGGATCCCCACGCTCAGTATTATATCATAGCGGGCAGAAGAGAACAAGCCGGAATAGTCTCACTGTATCGGTTCAAAATCAATGACTCCGTGCTTGCAAAGCGGACAGATGAAATCATCCGGCAGCACATCGCCCTCGTAGATATAGCCGCACACCTTGCAGACAAAGCCTTTCTTCCCTTCTGTCTGCGGCTTCGGCTTTACGTGGGACTGATAATACGTATAGGTCATGGTATCCTTGTCGCTCATCACACGCGCTTCCGTAACCGAGCAGATGAACATGCCGTGGGAACCCAGATCCACGTACTGCTCCACCTTCAGAGAGAATACGGCGTTGATGAATTTCGGCAGGATCCGCAGTCCGTTGTCCGAGCGCACCTCCGTCCACCCGGCAAATTTATCTGCCACCCGTCCGCTCTGGAAGCCGAAATTCTGGAATACGGAGAAGGGCGCTTCCACTGACAGGCAGTTTACATTCATGATACCCGTCTGTTTGATCACATGGTGCGAATAGTTAGCCTTGTTGATATTGACTGCCACACGGTTCGGATTATCGGATACCTGAGTTACTGTATTGACAATCAGACCATTATCCTTCTTGCCGTCATTGGAAGTCACCACATACAGGCCATATCCGATCCGGAACAGAGCCGTCAGGTCGTTCTTATTGGCGGCATCCGGAGACTGGGCAATATACTCGCGGCAGAGCTCGTCCGCCATGGCTTCAAGCTGATCCATGGTCTCGCTCTTGACAGAAGACATAATCCGAACGGTGCTGTTCAGCCAGGTGATCTTCTCGCTGTCAGCAAACATCTCCTTCATAACCTTGGCGGCCATGGGTGACCAGGAGCCGTTTTCAATCAGGCCGATGGTTCGGTTCTGATAATTGCGTTCTGTCAGATGATGGATGAAATCTCTCATAAACGGGAAAATGCCTGCATTGTAAGTAGTCGTTGCCAATACCAGTTTTCCGTAACGGAAAGCATTGGCTACAGCTTCCGCCATATCATCCCGGGCCAGATCACAGACGACAACCTTCGGGCAGCCTTTGGCTCTCAGCTTCTCGGCCAGGATCTCCACCGCTTTCCTGGTATGGCCATATACGGAAGTATAGGCAATCATGATGCCCTCGGTCTCCACCGCATAGGAGGACCAGATATTGTATTTTTCCAGATAATGACCCAGGTTTTCCTTCAGAACCGGTCCGTGCAGGGGACAGATCATGGAAATGTCCAGTCCTGACGCTGCCTTGAGGAGATTCTGAACCTCACGGCCATATTTTCCCACAATGCCGATGAAATAGCGGCGTGATTCGTCATCCCAGTCCTCTTCCACATCCAGCGCGCCAAATTTTCCGAAGCCGTCGGCGGAAAACAGCACCTTCTCAGTGCTCTCATACGTCACCATAACCTCCGGCCAGTGCACCATAGGCGCATATACAAAATTCAGGACATGGCTTCCCAGCGAAAGAGAGCCGCCGTTCTCCGCCAGCAGCTTACGGTTGCTGATATCCATATCAAAGAAATTGTCCATCATGGCAAAGGCCTTCTCGGTGGAAACTACCACAGCCTCCGGATAGGTATTAACAAAGTTCTGGATATTTGCCGCATGATCCGGCTCCATATGCTGAACCACCAGATAATCCGGCTTGCGTCCGTCCAGAACAGCGGCGATATTGTCCAGCCACTCATGGGTAAAATTAATATCTACCGTGTCCATAACGGCAATTTTTTCATCCAGAATCACATAGGAATTGTAAGACATGCCATTTGGAACCACATACTGTCCCTCGAAGAGATCCACCTGGTGATCGTTAACTCCCACATAACGGATACTATCTGTAACTTCAAGCATTTCAGAAACCTCCTTTTCTTTTCCTGTCTATTATACCAGAGGGAAGACAGCGGGTGAAGCCCCGATTTTGAAAAACCGCTCCCTCCCGCTTTCTCGGTTTAAAAATTCCCGGCCGGGAAATGAATTCCGCAGCCGGGAGTTTCAGACATTTACGATCAGTCCTGTCCGTACAGGGAGATCAGTTTATTCAGATATGCGTATCTTTCCTTCGCTTCGTTCTCAGACTTTGCAAACAGTCTGGCAGCTTTTTCCGGATTTGCGCGTTTCAGAGAGTTGTAACGAACCTCTCCATCCAGGAAATCCTGATAGGACTCGGTCGGAGCCTTGGAATCCAGAGTAAACGCCGCTTTTCCTTCTGCCTTCAGCGCCGGATTGTAGCGGAACA
Source organism: Candidatus Scatomonas merdavium (assembly GCA_018716575.1). Lineage (GTDB taxonomy): Bacteria > Bacillota > Clostridia > Lachnospirales > Lachnospiraceae > Scatomonas > Scatomonas merdavium. Next base: position 8,667 of record DVJR01000082.1, read on the forward strand.
GATGCCAGTAGCCAGCCTTTACAGCCAGTTCTTCCTCGGTCTGTGCCTTGCTCATACCCTTCTTGATTCCGTGGTTGATACACGGAGCGTAAGCGATGATCAGGGACGGACCCGGATATGCCTCTGCCTCTGCCAGAGCCTTTACAGTCTGGTTAAAGTCAGCGCCCATGGCGATCTGCGCCACGTATACATAGCCGTAGCTCATGGCGATGGAAGCCAGGTCTTTCTTCTTCACTTCCTTGCCGCCTGCCGCGAACTGAGCGATCGCGCCGGTAGGCGTAGCCTTGGAGGACTGTCCGCCGGTATTGGAATATACCTCGGTATCAAATACCATGATATTGATATCTTTTCCGCTGGCCAGAACATGATCTACGCCGCCGAATCCGATATCATAGGCCCATCCGTCGCCGCCGAATACCCACTGGGATTTCTTGGCCAGGAAGTCTTTATCTTTTACGATAGCCTTGCAGGTATCGCAGTCGATGCCTTCCAGAGCTGCAACCAGCTTATCGGTAGCGGTGCCGTTCTCGGCTCCGTTGTCATAAGTATCCAGCCATGCCTGGCAGGCTTCTTTCACTTCATCGGAGGCCTTCTCATTGGCTGCTACTTCTTCTACCTTTGCCTTCAGGCCTTCACGCAGGGCTTTCTGTGCCAGCAGCATACCGTATCCGAACTCTGCGTTGTCCTCAAACAGAGAATTGGACCATGCCGGACCCTTGCCTTCCGGAGTCACGGTGTAAGGCGTGGACGGTGAAGAGTTGCCCCAGATAGAGGAACATCCGGTAGCGTTGGCGATATACATTCTGTCGCCGAAGAGCTGAGTGATCAGCTTCGCATACGGGGTCTCGCCACAGCCGGCGCATGCGCCTGAGAACTCAAGCAGCGGCTGCTTGAACTGGCTGCCCTTTACGGTCGTCTCTTTGAACTTGGCGACAACGTCCTTCTTCTCCGGCAGAGTTACGCCGTAATCGAAGTATTTCTGCTGCTCCAGAGTGCTTTCCATTGCCTCCATGGCCAGAGCCTTGGCGCCCTTCTTGCCCGGACAAACATTCGCGCAGGAACCGCATCCGGTACAATCCAGAGAGGAGATAACCATGGCGAACTGATAGCCCTCCATGCCGGTCATCTTCAGCGTCTTCATTCCTTCCGGAGCCTTTGCGGCCTCTTCCTCAGTCAGGGCAACCGGACGGATAACTGCGTGCGGACATACGTAAGAGCATCTGTTACACTGGATACAGTTGTCCGGATTCCAAACCGGTACATTTACGGCGATTCCACGTTTCTCATAAGCAGAGGAGCCAGAGGGAGTAGAGCCATCCACATACTCTTTGAATGCGGATACCGGAAGGGAATTGCCTTCCTGCGCGCTTACCTTGCTCTGGATATTGTTGACGAAATCCACAACATCCTTGCGGCCGCCCTCGGCATGAGTCATGAACAGTCCCTCGTCAGCTGCGTTCTTCCAGCTTTCCGGAACCTGTACCTCCACTGCCTGCTTTGCGCCTTCATCGATAGCAGCCCAGTTCTTCTGAACCACGTCATCACCCTTGCGGCCGTAGGTAGCCTTTGCGGCAGCCTTCATCAGCTCGATGGCCTTTTCCTCCGGGATGATGTTCGCCAGCTTAAAGAATGCGGACTGCAGGATCGTGTTGATACGGGTGGGTCCCATACCGGTCTCAATACCGATTTTCACGCCGTCGATGGTGTAGAACTTGATATTGTGGTTTGCAATAAACGCTTTTACCTGTCCCGGCAGATGCTTCTCAAGGCCGTCCATATCCCAGGAACAGTTCAGCAGGAATGTTCCTCCGTCTACCAGCTCCTGAACCATATTGTATTTATTAATATAAGAAGGATTATGGCATGCTACAAAGTTCGCTTTATGGATCAGGTATGTGGATTTGATCGGTTTCTTTCCGAAACGCAGGTGAGACATGGTCACACCGCCGGATTTCTTGGAATCATAATCAAAATATGCCTGCGCATACATATCGGTGTTGTCACCGATGATCTTGATGGAGTTCTTGTTGGCGCCTACAGTACCGTCAGCTCCCAGTCCCCAGAACTTGCAGTTGATGGTGCCTTCCGGCGTGGTTACCAGCGGCTCGCCCTCATCCAGTGACAGATTCGTCACATCATCTACAATACCGATGGTAAATACCTTCTTCTCCGTGTTGTCATATACGGCAACGATCTGTGCCGGCGTCGTATCCTTGGAGCCCAGTCCGTAACGTCCGGTAAATACCGGGATCTGATCAAACTTGCTTCCCTTCAGGGCAGCAACAACATCCAGATACAGCGGCTCGCCCATAGCGCCCGGCTCTTTGGTTCTGTCCAGAACGGAAATCTGTTTTACGGAATCCGGAATAGCGTCGATCAGGGCCTGCGCTACAAACGGCCTGTACAGACGTACTTTTACAACACCGACTTTTCTGCCGGCCGCCATCAGGTAGTCGATCGTCTCTTCAATGGTATCGCATACGGAACCCATGGCGATGATCACATGCTCCGCATCGGCTGCTCCGTAATAATTGAACAGCTTGTAGTCCGTTCCGATTTTTTCATTAACCTTGTCCATATACTCCTGTACAATAGCCGGAAGGGCATCATAGTAGGAGTTGCAGGCTTCTCTGGCCTGGAAGAAGATATCCGGGTTCTGTGCGGAACCTCTCTGGCACGGATGGTTCGGGTTCAGAGCATGTCTCCGGAACTCATCCACAGCGTCCATCGGGCACATATCCTTCAGATCCTCATAATCCCAGGTCTCGATCTTCTGGATCTCATGGGAGGTACGGAATCCGTCGAAGAAGTTGATGAACGGCACTTTTCCCTTCAGAGCTGCACAGTGTGCAACCGGAGTCAGATCCATAACTTCCTGAACGGAAGATTCACACAGCATAGCCGCGCCGGTCTGACGGCAGGCATACACATCGGAGTGATCGCCGAAAATAGACAGCGCATGGCTTGCAAGAGCACGGGCAGATACGTTGAACACGCCCGGCAGCTGCTCGCCGGCAATCTTGTACAGGTTCGGGATCATCAGCAGAAGTCCCTGAGACGCCGTGTAAGTGGTGGTCAGAGCGCCTGCAGACAGAGATCCGTGAACAGCACCTGCTGCGCCTGCTTCAGACTGCATCTCTGTGATCTGCACTTCCTGTCCGAAAATGTTCTTTCTTCCCTGGGTGGCCCACTCATCACTGGCTTCTGCCATCGGAGATGACGGGGTGATCGGGTAAATCGCCGCTACGTCGGTAAATGCATAGGAAGCATGAGCCGCAGCATGATTACCATCCATGGTTTTCATCTTTCTTGCCATCTTAGTTTTATCCTCCTTAATAAAATTACATCTATAAGCATTCAGGTTGATTATAGCACTGATTCCGCCGGATGTCCACGCCCCCAAATCAATGTATTATGAAAAAAACAAGGGGAACCGGCTTAAATGTTTTTCGCGCTTTCAATTTTTTCCGCCAGCTCGCTGAGATACACCCAGCGCTCCATTTTCTCCTCCAGAGCTTTCTGAACTTCTTCTTTCTTCCGGGTCAGTTCCTCCAGCCGCGTGTACTGGGTGGAGGCCTTCTCGATTTCGGCGTCCAGCTCCTCCGCCTGCCGCTCCAGGGCTTCGATATCCTGGTCGATGGTCTCGTATTCCCGCTGTTCCTTATAGGAAAATTTCAGCCTGGCTTCATGGCGCGGCTTCTTCGACGCGGCCCTTTCAGCGCTTCCGTTTCCGTCCGTTCCCGGGCCTTCGGATTCGCGGCCTGCCTTTTTCTCCCCGGCCGCATATGCTTTTTCCCGTTCCCGGCTTTCCTGCTCCCTCTGTTTGCGCGCATGCAGATAATCCGAATATCCGCCCTCGTACTGGCGGAGCCTTCCGCCCTCCTCGAAAGCGAATATCCGCCGCACCGTTCTGTCCAGAAAATACCGGTCATGGGACACCACGATCACAATACCGGCAAAGCTGTCCAGATAATCCTCCAGAATCGTCAGGGTCTGAATGTCCAGGTCGTTGGTGGGCTCGTCGAGAATCAGCACGTTGGGCGCGCCCATCAGCACATGGAGCAGATACAGCCTCCGCTTCTCGCCGCCCGAGAGCTTTTCAATGCGGGTCCACTGCTGTGTCCCATCGAACAGGAAGCGTTCCATCAGCGCCGACGCCGTGATCTTCCCCTCCGGCATATTCACGTATTCGGCCACCTCCCGGATGTATTCGATGGCCTTCAGCGACTGATCCATATACTCGTTTTCCTGGGAGAAATATCCCACTTTTATGGTAGGCCCCATCTCCACCGTGCCGGAGTCCGGTTCGGCAGCTCCCGTCAGTATCTTCAGCAGGGTGCTTTTTCCGCAGCCGTTGGGACCGATAATTCCGATCCGGTCGTCCTTCAGAAACAGGTAGCTGAAATGATCGATCAGCGTCCTGCCCCCGTAGGCTTTACAGATCTCCGACGCTTCCAGGGTCTTGCGCCCCATCCGGGAAGAGAGGGAGGACATCTCCACCTGCTTCTGTTCCGCCGGCGCCTCCGCCCTCTGCATTTCCTCAATCCGCTGGATATGGGCCTTCTGCTTGGTGGAACGGGCTCTGGCTCCCCGGGCCAGCCACTGCAGCTCCGTCCGCAGGATGCTCTGACGCTTCCTTTCGCTGGCCTTCGCCATATCCAGCCGTTCCTCTTTCAGTCGGACGTATTCGCTGTAGCTGCCCGGATAGCTGAAAACGGCGCCCCTGTCCACTTCCACGATCCGGGTGGACACCCGGTCCAGAAAATACCGGTCGTGGGTCACCATCAGAAGGGTGCCCCGGAACCGGAGCAGCCACTCCTCCAGCCACCCGGACATGGCGCTGTCCAGATGGTTGGTGGGCTCGTCCAGCACCAGGATATCGGCAGGCTGCAGCAGCACATGGGCCAGGGCCACCCGCTTCCTCTGGCCGCCGGAGAGTTCCCGCACCGGCTGGTTCAGATCGGTGAAATCCAGCTTCATCAGCATGGATTTCGCTTCGCTCTCCTTCTCGAAATCCTCCCGGTTCCGGAGCGTTCCCCGGAGGGCCGCCGAGAGCACCGTCTCCCCCTCCCGAAATTCCGGCTCCTGGGGAAGATAGCCGATCTTCACGGAATTTCCCGTGATCACGGTGCCCTCATCCGGCTCCTCCGCCCCGGCCACAATCCGGAGCAGCGTGGATTTTCCCATGCCGTTGACGCCGATTACGCCTACCTTCTCGCCTTCCTGAAGGCTGAAGGACGCATGATCCAGCAGTACCCGCTCGCTGTATGCCTTTGTGATGTTTTCTGCCGTCAGTACATTCATCGTTTACTCACAGAGACCTGCCACAACCTGATTGATCAGCTTGCCGTCCGCCTTTCCTTTCATATCCGCCATGACCGCCTTCATGATCTGGCCCTTGTTCTTCGTAGCCACCACATCGGCAAATTTTTCCCGGATGTAGCTTTCCACCTCTTCCCGGCTCATCTGTCTGGGCGCGTAGGACGCGATCACATCATACCGGAACTGATACTCCTCCTTCAGATCCGCCCTGGAATCCGGACAGGTGTCGATCTGCTCCTTTACCGTTTTCAGTTCCTTCAGGATGACGCGATCCACCAGCTCCGGTTTGATATCATCCCGGCAGCCCTCGTCGATAGCCGTCTTCTTTACGGCGGACACCAGGGATGAAATGGCTTCCTTTCTCGCTTTGTCCTTTGCTTTCATAGCCGCCACCATGTCGGCTCTTAACTGTTCCAGTTCCATTCTTTTTTCCTCCTTTTCAGGCATTCTCTGCCGCACTTCTCTGTTTTTCTTTCTGTTCCGGCGTCACGGCTTCAGCCGTCACATGCCCCGGACGCGGATGGCCTTATGGGGGCACATTTCCTGACAGCAGAAGCAGCGGATACATTTTTTATAGTTATAAACCGGCGGCTGATTCCGCCCGTTGGCAAAGGAGAGCGCCTTGCCTTCCACCGGGCAGCTATCCACACAGACGCCGCATTTCCGGCAGCGCTCCGGGATGATCTTCGGCTTTTTCTGCAGAAAGCGGAAGATGCCGGCTGCTCCCATCCAGCCTCTGACCTTTTCCCGCTTCCGGCTCACCCGGAAACCGGGATTGCCGTACCGCGCCGCAGCTCCCTCCAGAGACAGCTCCCCCTTCGGCGTTACCAGCTCGATCCGATCCTCCTGCCAGAAGCCCAGCCCCATCTGCGCCCCGCAGACGTTGGTGGGTACCAGCTCCGGATTCAGATACACCAGATGGCTGAACACGCTGTCCAGCGCCACCGGATCCTTCGACAGCAGCAGTACATTCATGGGCACCGGATCGCCGGAGGTAGGGCCGTTGCCCTCCATGGCCATGATCCCGTCCATGATATACAGCCGCGGAGCGGCCCACCGGTTCAGATCCACCAGCATCCTGGCGAAGCTCTCCGGACTGGGATAGAGGGTATGCCCCCTGGCTTTGTGAAAGCCCTGCACGCAGCCGTACTGGTTCTTCACCGCGCCGGTGATATGCTCCAGGGCATGGGTTTTCATCTTGGAGACGCTGATAATCGCGTCGGCCTCGCAGACCTCCCGGGCCGCCATGAACTCCCGGGCATGGATGCCCTCCGGAAACGTCACCGGCACCGCTTCCCGGAACTCTCCCATGGCTACGCCGTATTTGTCAAAAGCCTCCGCCATCCCGAGTTCCCGCATAATTCTCACCGGCGAACCGAAGCCGCAGGAATCTCCCGCCGTCACACGGGCAAAGCCCTCTTCGTGGAGCAGGCGGGCCAGGGCGGCCGCCACTGCCGGATGAGTGGTCACCGCCCGCTCCGGCGGCGCGCTCCTGACCAGGTTGAGCTTCATCAGAATCTTCTCTTCCTTTTCCGCCACGGAAGAAAGGCCGCCCAACAGCTCCAGGCCCTTTTTCAGTTTTTCATACACCTGCTCCTCCTCATAGGAAGCGCAGGGAACCAGTACCACTTTGCTCTTCATAACCGTTCCCTTTCTGTTCTTTATCATACGCAGAAAGAAAAAAGAAGTCAAGAAAGAACCGGCCGCACGGAACTGAAAACAGAAGCTATCGCCGTAAAAAGAGGCTGTCCCAAAAGCGATTTTGAAACGCAGGCAGGGGCTGTCGCACAAGATTTTTTTGAATGAACACGATCGCCAGATATAGTAATAATCCCCGGGATTATTCTATATCTGGTGATCTGTACCATTTCTAATCAGCTTGTGCGACAGTCCCTTACCACACTTTCAATCGGCCTTTTGGGGCAGCCTCTTCCCGCCGTAACGTGGTTTTCAGTTCCGTGCGGCCGGTTCTTTTCTGCTGTTTACAGGTCGGCCCCGCACTGGGCCATTACGTCTTTCAGCCGCTCGATATAATATCTGTAATTTTCCAGGGACGCCGACGGCGGTACCTGATGGTCGGCGCCTACGATATAGCCGCCTTTGCGCACCACCGGCAGAATCCGTTTGAATTCCCGGTCGATGGCTTCCTTTCCGTCTGCTATGCAGAGCTTGTTGTAGCCTCCGATGAATTTCAGCGTCGGGAAGTTTTCACGCACCTTCACAATATCCATGCCGGCATTTACATCCATGGGAAGGAAGCCGTCCACCCCTGCTTCCATAAAATTGGGAATCATCATCATGAAATCCCCGTCGGTATCCACGAATACATTTCCGACGCCCCGCTCCTTCAGCATCGGGATCAGCTTTTTATAATAAGCGCCCACGAATTCATCGAACATGGCGCCGGAGATCATGGGTCCGTTCTTTCCGCTTAAATCTTCCATAATATAGACCACATCAGGCTGAATGGTCTCAATGGCCGTCATAAGCTTCGTGGTATAGACCTCCAGCACATAGTCACAGATATCATGGAGCAGCTCCGGATTCTCATAAAAGGCAAAGAGCTGTTCTTCGTCGCCCATCAGCTCCCGGGGTACCCAGAAAAATCCTTCGATATTCATACGGATCGGAAAATCCCCTCTGTCATGGGCTTCCTTAAGCGGCGAATAGGCGGCACGGATAGCTTCCTCTGTAAAAGATTTCTCCAGCTCTCTGTCTCCGTGCTCCTTTAGCCGTTTCCAGTCGTCATCTGTCTCGATGATAGGCTTGTAGGGAATCTCGATTCCGTTTGGCAGCTTTCGGATATTCTGCCTGCCGAATACATCCTGCTTAATGATATGCTCCGGCGTTTCCTCGATTACCTTCTCCTCAAAACGCCGAAACGGCAGCACGAAATGAATTCTCCGTACCGGATCGAAGCCCAGATATTTCTCGTACTCCATGACGCCCTCGCCCCAGCTCACCGGCAGATATTTCTCCGGATTGTCGTTCTCATGCTTGCCGACGATATCGTTAGTGATATCCTTGGCGCCGTCCGCAATCTCCGCCGGAACGCCCTCTTCCTTATACCGCTGCGTGGTCAGTACCCAGGGGTAGAAGGTCTCTTCCACCGCCCCCCTGTCCGGCTTCTGAAAATCCAGCGTCATCCGTTCCCGTTCCCTGTTTGTCATAAAAACACCTCCGCAAATGGTTTTCACTTCTGTGTCCCTATTATAAACAGGTTCTTCCGCCGGATTCGTTGGGCTGATCGGCTATTTTATGGGGGTATTCTGCACTTTTTGTCTTTTCTCATCACGATGCAGATGCTCTCTTCTATACTGCCTGGGGGTCACCCCTGTCAGCCGGCGAAACAGCCCATAGAAATACTTCATATCTCTGTACCCCACATCCAGAGCGACCTCCGTCACCGGCATGGCCGTAGTCTCCAGGAGCTCGCAGGCTTTCCGGATCCGGATGGACTGCAGCAGGGAAATCACCGTTTCGCCCGTAATCTCTTTAAAAATCCGGCTGAAATACCCTGGACTCAGATAGAATTTTTCCGCCAGAGAGCCCACAGAGATCTCGCCTGCGCAGTGCTCCTGCATATATTCCACTGTATTTTGGACGATCAGCCGATTCAGCACGGAAGCGCCGGAGCCGGCAGTCTTGCCCCCGCTCTGGCAGCGGAATACCCGGATGAACAGCCGGATCAGATCCGACCGGATCAGATGAATATAGCCTATCTTCCGGTCATGATACTCCTGCAGCATTTCCTCGAAAATATTTTCAATTTCCTGGGACGGCGAACCGGTCAGCTTCAGATAGCTGTTCCAGCATTCCGCTTCCTCTCCCGTTCCCTGCACCAGATACCGGTAAATCAGCTGCACGAAATCATCGTCCCGGCCCAGAGAGCCGTCAATGAATTCCGGCTGAAAGATGCAGTTGTAAACCAGCAGGCGTTTTCCTCTGTCCGCCTGGAATTCATGAACCGTCCCTTTTCCCAGAATAAACAGATCCCCTCTGGCAATGCGGAATTCCTGGTCGTTGACGGTATGAAGCCCGCTGCCCTCGGCAATATAGGCGATCTCTATAAAATCGTGAAAATGTCTGTCCCGGTGATCCTCCACCATAGCCCTGTGAATCGTAATATCATATTTGTCCCGCAGGAAATCTCCCGCGTAAAGCTCTTCCAGCCGTTTCATTCTGAATCCTCCGAAAATTCAGAGTTTCTGCCGGCCGGTACGCGAACGAGGCTGTCCCAAAAGCGGTATCGAGGTGCGAACAGCCCCCGGATATAGTAATAATCCCAGGGATTATTACTATATCCGGGGGCTTACGACACTCTTTATCGGCCTTCCGGGACAGCCTCGTTCTCTGCCTGCCGGCAGTTTTCGTCTTATCAGATTCTGGCTACGCCTGTCTTTTTCGCAGCTTCCGCCACAGCCTTGGCAACGGCCGGAGCAACCCTCTTATCGAAGGGATTCGGAATGATGTAATCAGGCGTCAGATCCTTATCGTCGATCAGATTGGCGATGGCATAAGCCGCAGCCACCTTCATCTCATCATTAATATCGCTGGCGCGCACATCCAGCGCTCCACGGAAAATTCCCGGGAAAGCCAGCACATTGTTGATCTGGTTCGGGAAATCGCTTCTTCCCGTTCCGATTACAGCCGCGCCTGCTTCTCTGGCCAGATCCGGCATGATCTCCGGAACAGGATTTGCCATGGGGAACAGGATTGGATTGGGCGCCATGGTCTTCACCATCTCCGGCGTCACAGTACCCGGAGCGGAAACTCCGATGAATACGTCTGCGCCCACCAGCATATCCGCCAGAGAGCCCTGTTTCTTCTGCAGGTTAGAGATTTTGGCCATTTCTGCCTTTTCCGCATTCAGACCGTCTCTGCCTTCATAAATAGCGCCGTGGCGGTCGCACATGATAACTTCCTTCAGACCCAGGCTTACCAGCAGCTTGATGATAGCGATGCCGGCAGCGCCTGCGCCGGAGGTAACCACCTTGATCTCATCCAGCTTCTTGCCGGTCAGCTTCAGGGCGTTCAGCATGGCTGCCGTCGTGACTACAGCCGTACCGTGCTGATCGTCGTGGAAAATCGGAATATCGCAGCGCTCTTTCAGTTTTTTCTCAATCTCAAAGCAGCGGGGTGCGGAAATATCCTCCAGGTTCACGCCGCCGAAGCTGCCGGCCAGCAGAGCTACCGTATTCACGATATCATCCACATCCTTGCTCCGGACGCACAGCGGGAACGCATCCACGCCGCCGAATACCTTGAACAGCACACATTTTCCTTCCATAACCGGCATACCCGCTTCCGGTCCGATATCTCCCAGACCCAGAACGGCAGTTCCGTCTGTTACCACAGCCACCATGTTGCCGCGGCGGGTATATTTATAGGAAAGATCCACGTCCTCCGAAATTTTCAGGCAGGGCTCGGCCACGCCCGGGGTATAGGCGATGGACAGATCCTCCGGCGTCTCCAGCTTTGCCCGGCTGATGACCTCGATCTTTCCCTGCCATTTCTCGTGTTCTTCCAGTGCTTTCTGCTTTACGTCCATGTTTCGTGTTCTCCTTTTTGTTTATTCCATTAGATTAAATTGTTAACGCTTTTCTGAAAATCCTGCAGCGTCTTTACAGAGTTCTCCATCGCCTGCTTCTCTTCATCCGTCATGGGCAGGCGCAGGGTTTTCTCTATACCATTCCAGCCTACCACACATGGCATGGAAATTGCAACCCCTGCCCAGCTGCCGAATTCTTCTCCCAGCACATGAGCTACCGGAAGAATTGCTTTCTCATCCTTCATAATACGTTCCACAATATTGGATACGGACATGGCTATTCCGTAGAAGGTAGCCCCCTTCAGCCGGATGACCTCCGCGCCGCCGTCCCTGGTCCGCTGGGAAATCGTCTCTTTATCCAGTATCTTTCCGGTCTGAGCTACATAGTCGTCAATGGGTACGCCGCCGATATTTGCCGCGCTCCAGATCGGCACCTGGCTGTCGCCGTGTTCGCCCAGAATATAGGCATTGACATACTCGATTCCGGCTTCCAGCGCTTCACTGATAAAATAGCGGAACCTGGCCGTATCAAGAGACGTTCCGCTTCCGATGACACGCTCCGCGGGGAGACCCGATTCTTCCGTCACTGCCGCAGTCAGAATGTCAGCCGGATTGGAAACCACAAGGATCAGAGGATTCTTGGCATATTCCATGATACTCCTGGTAATGCTCTTTACAATAGACACATTTGTCTTAGCCAGATCCAGCCTGGTCTGACCGGGCTTTCTGGCAATGCCGGCTGTAATAATGATAAGACGCGCATCCGCGCACTCTTCATATCCGCCCCGGCGAACCCAGACTTCCTTGAAAAAGCTGGTTCCCTGTGCGATATCCAGCGCCGCGCCCTGTGCCCTGTCCTCATTCAGGTCCACCAGCACGATATCATTGGCCTGTTTTCTTACCATCAGCGTATAGGCAATGGCTTCCCCGACATTTCCGGCCCCTACTACTACAATTTTGTTTTTGTGTGATTCTGACATGTCCTCTTCCGTCCTTTCGCGTTCTCTATACACATTCACAGAAAATATCCGAATTTTCTCAACTTCTCAGAAAAAACAAATATTTTTTTCATTATACACTATTTCCAGTTTTTTTTCAATAGAATTTTGTGCATTTCTTCCATAATTTATGCTCTCATTTGAGCCTGTCCAATGCATCTCCTTTTAAGATCTAGGAGTAATCCATTTCACCGCTACAATGGAATCTGAAGACAATCATATTACAGAAATGAGGTACAACAGCATGCGTGACACGGACGTTATTCAGCACATTAAAGATCTCTGTGCCGAACGGCACTGGAGTTACTACCGTCTGGCCCAGGAAGCGGGAATTCCCTATTCCACCATCAGCAATATGATTCACCGGACGAATATCCCCACCATTCCCACGCTTCAGAAGATGTGCGACGGCTTTGGCATGACCCTTTCCGATTTCTTTATGGACACCGTGGCGGAGGTTCACCTGACCGGACCTCAGCAGGAAGTGCTGGAGCTGTACGCGAAGCTGAGCGTAGACGACAAAAAGCTGTTCATGACGTACGGCCGGGGACTTGCAAAAATATTGTAGGGCAGGCAGACAAAGAGGCTGTCGTAAAAGCGATTTTGAAGTGCAGGCAGCCGCCAGATACAGCAATAATCCCCGGGATTATTCTATATCTGGCGGCTTACCATACTCTCAATCGGCCTTTTGCAACAGCCTCTTTATCATTTTCAGCTCTTTGTTCAGCAGCCCATGGGCGTAATCAGAATGCAGTTCGGCGTCTCCACCTTCATGGGCCTGCCCTTCATGACCAGCACTTTTTTCTCATAGTCAATGGTAAATG
>DVJR01000083.1 GCA_018716575.1 Candidatus Scatomonas merdavium
TGACAGCTCTGAAGCTGGAGGACGGAACTGTTCTCTGGAAAAATTCAGAATTCGGAGGCGCCGGTGCGGCGTCTGTGTTCGGGGAGAACGGAGAAATCTATCTCTGCGGCTACTACGGGCCGGATTTTTTCGCCGTGGATGAAGAGGGCAATACCCTCTGCCGGATTGATGCCTTTGATGCGGATTATTACTGGGCCCATCAGATTCAGTGCGAGAGTGGTCAGGCCGTGGTATCCATGGCGGGCTCTCCGTCGGGAGAGGAAGTGCAGATAATCGTGGATCTGTCCGATTTTTCCTATAGATTGCCGGATAATGCCGGGAACTCCGGAGTGTCAGCCGGGCAGGCCATGTCCCTGGAACAGATCTGCCGGGCGGTGGAAGCGCATTATAACAGCGAGAACAATACGGATGAATATGTGGTATTTGAAAGTGAGTGCATGGAAACGGAGGACGGCTATATTCTCCTTCTCCGGAGCCAGGGCGGAAGCAGCGCCAACGTGCTGGTAGGTGCAGTCCAGGTCAATACCGGTACTGGAGAAGTGCAGGATGACTGGGGAGAAAGCTGGTCACTGTTCTGAGGCTTTGGCATCTGTGACAGCGTCCAGAAGGGACAGCAGCTTCAGCACGTCAGGATCGGCGTTTTTGGCGTACAGCAGCCCGTAGGGAATCGGAAAATCCCAGTCCACAGGCAGGATAACCAGGCCCGGATGGACGTCCCGCCAGCATTCAGGCGTGAGCAGGACATTTCTGGTCTGGGCGCAGCGGTTGAACACTTCAATATCATAGAACTGGGCGGTGTCCTCGATATGTATTTCCGGATGGCGCAGCAGTTCGTTCCGGATGCGGTCTACGCAGACGGAATCGCCGGCTTTTACCATCATGACCGTCTGGCCGTAGAGATCCTCTATGGTCAGGCGGTTTTTTGCCGCCAGAGGGTGCTCCCGGGAAACGGCACAGCCGTGCTGAACAGTCCCCAGGGGATAGAAATCGCACAGACGGCCCCACTCCGCCGAGTCACAGACGCCTACCAGAAAGTCATATTTTATTCCCAGAGCAGCAATTTCCTCCAGTATATCCCGGTGATCGTCCTCGAAGGGCACGATATGCAGCTTATATCCCGGAAATGCGTCGTTGACCCGGTACCAGATGTCCATAAAGGGCTTGCAGGGGTTCAGAAGAGAGCTGCCGATACAGAAGGTTTTTTCAGCGGTCTCAGACTGCATATGGGCTTCGGCGATAGCTTTTTCCGAATAGTCAAACAGGAATTTCGCGTGCCGGTAGATGACCTGTCCTGCCGGAGTCAGCCGCACACCCTGACTGGTCCGGTTTAAGAGCTTCAGATCGAGCTGCTTCTCCAGCGTATTGATTTGTTTCATGACGGACGGCGCGGAAAGATACAGCTTTTCCGCGGCACGGTGGAAGCTGCCGCAGTCCGCCACACAGGTAAAAGCAGTCAGCAGATGATTGTACAATATTATTCTCTCCTTCCTGAATGGCGTTAACTTTTGGTTAATACGATGTTACTATATTGGATCTTCTCTGTCAAGAAATGCAGCAGTACAATATTGACAGATAAAAAAGAGAAACAGGAGGAAAGAATAATGCCATATAATTTTTATAATCCGACCCGCGTGCTGTTCGGCGCGGGACAGCTGAGTAACCTGCACGCACAGAAGATGCCGGGGAAAAAGGCCATGGTGGTGATTTCCAACGGAAAGTCAACCCGGACCAACGGTTCTCTGGACCGCACTCTGGAGCAGCTCCGGAAGGCGGGCGTGGAGACAGTGCTCTTTGACAAGGTGGGCGCCAACCCGCTGAAATCTGTCGTGGAAGAGGGCGGGCGTTTCGCCAGGGATAACGGCTGCGATTTCGTGGTGGCCTTAGGCGGCGGCTCCGTCATGGATGCGGCGAAAATCATGGCTATGTATGCCCTGCAGCCCGGCGATCTCTGGGATTATGTGGCGGGCGCCACAGGAAAGAATCAGCCGCTGGTCAATCCGGTGCTTCCGGTGATAGCCATCACCACTACGGCCGGGACCGGTTCAGAGGTGGATCAGTGGGGCGTGGTAACAAATCCGGAGACTAACGAAAAGATCGGCTGCGGCGGCCAGGACAGCCTGTTTCCGGTTCTGGCAGTGGTGGATCCGGAGCTTATGGCCACGGTTCCGCCGAAATTCACGGCATATCAGGGATTTGACGCCCTGTTCCATTCCACGGAAGGATATATTTCCGCCGTTACCAGCCCCATGGCGGATATGGTGCAGCTGGCAGCCATTGAGAATATCGGAAAGTATCTGGCAAGGGCTGTGAAGGACGGCAGCGATCTGGAGGCCAGAGAGCATGTGGCGTTTGCCAATACCATGTCCGGCTATTCTATGGTGGTGGGGTCCTGTACCAGCGAGCATGCCATGGAGCACGCTATGAGCGCTTACCATCAGGAGCTGCCCCATGGAGCAGGGCTGATCATGATTTCCAGAGAATATTATACGCATTTTATCAATCAGCGTTGCTGTGATGAGCGATTTGTACGAATGGCACAGGCCCTCGGCAAAACGGATGCGAAGGAACCCATGGACTTTATCACAGCGCTTACAGCGCTTCAGGAGGCCTGCGGCGTGGCGGAGGTGAAGATGTCGGATTACGGAATTCAGAAAGAGGAGGCCATGACGCTGGCGAAGAATGCCCGGGCAACCATGGGCGGCCTGTTCCAGTGTGATCCCGTGGCAATGAGCGATGAAGAATGTGCGGCCATCTATGAGCGCGCGTACAGATAAACCGGAAAAAATCGGAACAAAAAGGAAAGGATGTTGAAAAAATGGCAGAACTAATCGCATATTTTTCCAGAGCAGGTGAAAATTATTTCGGCGGAGCCCTTCGGAAAATACAGACAGGGAATACACAGATAGCCGCTGAAATGCTGCAGAAGATAACAGGCGCGGAGCTGTTCCGGATCGAACCGGTTCTGGAGTATGCAGAGGGCTATAATGAATGTATCGCCCAGGCCCAGGACGACCAGAAAAGGGATGCCAGGCCAGAGCTGAAGGAATACCCGGACAGTCTGGATGCATATGATACTGTCTATCTGGGCTATCC
>DVJR01000084.1 GCA_018716575.1 Candidatus Scatomonas merdavium
AAAACGGCGCCGGAAAACGATACAGAAAATACGCCGGAAACGGCGGAGGATGTGAAAAATGGAAGGAAACCAGTTAAGACCTGACGATATGGAGACGGACTGGGGCGGCATATTCCGGGAGCTTCTGCACAGGACGCCGGCCATACTGCTGATCGCCGTTTCTGTGGCTCTTCTGGCAGCATTGATCAGCAGAACGCTGATGGAGCCGGTATATCTGTCTTCGACAAAAATGTATGTGCTGGCAGGTGAAGGGGGAACGCTGACAACAGGTGATCTTCAGGCCGGTTCGCTGCTGACACGGGATTATGAGGAGATCATCCGGAGCCGCCAGGTGACGGAAACGGTAATTGCCGACCTGGGCCTTACAGACAGTACAGGCGAGAGACTGATGTCTCATGAAGAGCTGCTTGAAAAAATATCTGTTTCTACGCCCAGTGATACGCGGGTAGTACAAATCAGCGCCCGGGACAGCGATCCCTATCGGGCCTGCGATATTGCCGACGCGGTTCGGGACGCGGCTGCTCGGCGGATCGGGGAAGTAATGACAGGTCAGACCGTACAGGTTGTGGATCCGGCTAACATCCCGCAGCAGCCGGAAGGTCCGGATGTGGCAAAGAATGGGCTGACCGCCGGAATCATCGGGGCGCTGGCGGCAGCGGCCATTGTGGTGATACGTTTTCTGACGGATGATACAGTCCGGACCTCTGATGATGTGGAACGATATCTGAAGCTCAGTACTCTGGGGGTTATCCCGCGGATGCCGGGGAGCGGCCGGGCGGACGGCAGGAAGCGGGGAGTCCCTTCCTGGCTGCTTCGAAAAGGAGGTGCGGCAACTTGAAACAGGAAAATGTGCAGGTGCGGATTCGAAAAAAACGACAGGATTATCAGACAGAGGAAGCGTTCAAGGCCTTGCGGACAAATCTGCAATTCTGCGGAAGAGAAAAAAAAGCGGTGGCAGTTACCAGCTGCACGCCCAATGAGGGAAAGAGCACGGTGAGTCTCCTGCTGGCCGTTTCCCTGGCAGAGTCCGGGAAGAGGACTATTCTCATTGATGCAGATATGAGGAAATCTGTCCTGACGGGCGCGGCGCGGCCCTCGCGCAAAGGCCTTCTGGGGCTGGCCCACTATCTGTCCGGACAGAGTGAGCTGGAAGAAGTGATCTGCAGGACAGACGTGCCTGGCCTTTCACTTATCTATTCCGGCCCCTTTCCTCCCAACCCGGCCGAGCTGGTAGGCGGCAGCCGTTTTCGGGAAATGATGGAGACGCTTCGGGAACAGTATGAGTTTATCCTGGTGGATACGCCGCCTCTTGGCAGCGTTATTGACAGCGCCATAGCAGCCGAAGCCTGTGACGGCGTGATTCTGGTGCTGGAATCCGGCGCGATCAGCTGGAAATTCGCCAGAGGAGTCCGTGAGCAGCTGGACCGGAGCGGCTGTCCTGTTCTGGGAGCCGTGCTGAACAAGGCGGATCTGAGCCGTCACGGGTATGGCCGGTATTACGGCAAGTATTACGGACAATACAAGGCGGCGGGAGGTGAAGAGTCATGACAGGAGAAAAGAGGACAATTTTCGCGCTGGCGCTTGTTGCGGCTGTTCTGGCGGCGATGAACGGGGCTGCCTTTCTGGCGCAGGATCGGGAAGGGCCGCAGATTTTCTTTCCGGAAAATGAACCTGTTTATACCGCTTCCACAGCAGAAAGCCGTCTGCTGGAGCAGGTGACGGCGGAGGATCAGCGGGACGGCACGGTGACGGATTCCCTGCGGATAGAGGAAATCCTGCCTGCGGAAGACGGACGCCGGGTTGCAGTGATTTACGCCGCCATGGATGACAGCGGTAATGTGACAAAGGCCGTCCGCACTCTGGAGGTGGAAAGAGAATGAGAGGATTGCCGGGATGGGCGAAATGGACGATTGGCATACTGATCGCCCTGGGAATATTACTGGCGGCTGTTTTTCTCTGGCTTCATGCGCTTCTGGGAAAAATTCAGCGTGTGGACAGAGAGGATACATCTTTTCTGCCACGTGAGGAAGAAACCTTTGAAACCGATGATGACAGCGGCCCGGCAGAAGATACCGTCAGGCCGGAGGATATTGACTGGTCGGATGTGGATGTGAGCGTCATGCAGGATGACGATGTAAAAAACATTCTGCTCATCGGCCAGGACGCCCGGGAAGGCGAGGGGCGTTCCCGTTCGGATACCATGATTATCTGCAGTCTGAACAGGAAAACGGGGAAAATTATTCTTACTTCTGTTATGCGGGATATGTACGTACCGATACCGGGCTACAGCGACAATCGCATCAACGCGGCCTATCAGCTGGGCGGTATGGCGCTGCTGGATCAGGTGATGGAAGAAAGTCTGGGGATCTCTGTTGACGGAAATATTGAAGTGAATTTTCAGGGCTTTATCAGCGCTTTTTCCGAAATCGGAAGCCTGGACATTGAGCTGACAGAGGGAGAGGCCCGGTATCTGAATTCCAATCCGGCCTACCTCCGGCAGATGGGTATTTCCACAGAGGGCTGGAATCTGAAGCCCGGCGTCAATGCGCTGACAGCAGAGCAGGCGCTGGCCTATTCCCGTATCCGCTATGTCGGAAATTCTGACTGGGAACGGACAGACCGGCAGAGAAAGGTTCTGGCTGCGGCATTTTCCAAACTCCGGAGCAGCGGGATTGGAACGCTTCTCCGGCTGGCGGACAGAATATTTCCCCATCTGACCACGGATATGGACAACGCGCAGCTGCTGGGATACGTCTATTCAGTGGTGTCCTCCGGTATGGAACTGGACGGCAGTTACCGGATTCCCGCAGAGGGAACCTATACCAATGAGACTCTGCGGGCAGGCATGGAGGTGCTGGTTCCGGATCTGAACGCCAACAGCAGGTATCTGCAGGAATGGATATACGGCTGACAGCCGGCCGGCACAGACAGGGAGAATTACAGATGAAACATCAGAAAAAGGGAAAAAACCGCCTTCTGTATACGGTTATATTGCGGACAGTAAAGCTGCTGGATGTGCTGCTTCTGACATTGCCTTTTGCGGCGGTCTGGTACGGATATTATGGAATGCGGATTGTGGCGCCTTACAGAAATCAGGGAAACTGGGTGATCCTTCTGCTGTTTGCAGCGCTTTATATAATCAATGGCCGGATCTATGATGCGTTTCTGGTATCTTATCAGCGGGTATCAGATCTGATATTCAGCCAGACCCTGGCGGCATTTTTATCTGATTTCATGCTTTATCTGGTCTGCTGGGTTTTAAGCCGCAGGCTGCCGTCAGTGTGGCCTATTCTTCTGGCTTTCGCGGCACAGATTCTGCTGGCTGCCCTCTGGGCTTCGGGCGCGCACAGGCTGTATTTTGCTCTGTTTCCAACCAGAAGGACAGTGGTGGTCTGGGAAGTACGGGCGGGGCTGGAACGGCTGATCCATCAGTATGGCCTGTCGCGGAAATTCCAGGTGAACCGGGTGATTGACGCGGCGGAGTGTATGGCAGACCTGTCTGTTCTGGAGGATGCCGAGACCGTATTTCTGGCAGACGTGCCAAGCCATCCCAGAAATAAAATCATCAAATACTGTGTGGAAAAGGATATTTCCGTTTTTATGATTCCCCGGGTGGGAGACGTGATGATGAGCGGAGCACACAGGATGCATATGTTCCATCTTCCCATGCTGCGGCTTGACCGCTGCGATCCGACGCCGGAATACCTTTTTTTCAAAAGAGTGTTTGATCTTCTGGTGTCCGGCGCGGCGCTTCTGCTTCTGTCCCCGGTAATGCTCATCACTGCCATCTGCATCAGGAAATCCGACGGCGGTCCGGTTTTCTACCGGCAGTGCCGTATGACCAAAAATGGAGAGGAATTTCAGGTGCTGAAGTTCCGCAGTATGAAAGTGGACGCGGAAAGGGACGGCATAGAGCGGCTTTCCTCCGGAGATAAAGACGACCGGGTAACGCCTGTGGGAAAGGTGATCCGGAAGCTGCGGATCGACGAGCTTCCGCAGCTCTTCAATGTCCTGTCCGGGAAAATGAGTATCGTGGGACCACGGCCCGAACGTCCGGCTATCGCCAGACAGTATGAGAAAGAGCTGCCGGAATTCCGGCTGCGGCTGCAGGTAAAGGCAGGGCTGACCGGATATGCGCAGGTCTACGGGAAGTATAATACCACGCCCTATGACAAGCTGCTGATGGATCTGCTGTACATCGCAAGGCCGGGAATACTGCAGGATATTGCGATTCTTTTCGCCACAGTGAAGGTACTCTTCAGCCCGGAGAGTACAGAGGGAGTGGGAGAGGGGCAGACTACCGCCGCGGCAGCGGCAGAAGATATCTCGGACGGGGGGACCGCTGAAAAACAAAAGCAGGAAACAGAACGGGAAGAATTGCAGAAAGGGGGAGAAAAGGAATGAAGATACTGATCACCGGCGCGGGAGGCATGGTGGGTTCGCATCTGGCAGAAAGACTGGCTGCGGAAGGGTGTGAAGTGCTGGGAACGTATTACCGTCCCACTGTGGATCTGTCTGAGCTTGGCGGGCATATTTCACTGAAAGAATGCGACGTGCGATACCCTCAGTCTGTGGAAAGAGTTCTGCTGGATTTTCAGCCGGAGAGAATCTTCCATCTTGCGGCCCAGAGCTACCCTGCGGTGAGCTGGGAACGGCCCTTTGAAACGCTGGACACCAATATCGGAGGAACGGCGGCAATATTCGAGGGTGTAAAGGCAGTTCGGCGGCAGCTCTGCTCCGGTTATGATCCCATAGTAGTAGTGGCCTGTTCCAGCGCAGAATACGGAGAAAGCTTTCTGAAGGCGGCAGGGGGAAAGTCTCCGGCAGGAGAAGTGCGGCTCCGGGAGGACGCGCCGCTTCTTCCCCTTCATCCCTATGGGGTCAGCAAAGTGTGCCAGGATCTGCTGGCCTTCCAGTATTTCAGAAATGACCGTATCCGCTGCATACGGGCCAGGATCTTTAATTCTACAGGCACCCGGAAGGTCGGGGATGTCACCTCGGATTTTGTACGAAGGGCAGTTCGGGCCAGGGAGAATGGAAGCCCACTGATCCGGACGGGAAATCTGGACACCCGGCGGGCGATTCTGGATCAGCGGGATCTGGCGGAGGCGCTGATTCTGCTGGCGGAACGGGGAAAAGCCGGGGAAGCCTACAATATCTGCGGCGAACGAGTCTGCACGGCGGGCGATATTCTGCAGATCATCGGAAGGCTTCTGGATTTTCCGCTGGAGGCGCAGACAGATCCGTCATTGCTGCGCCCCTCGGACGAGCCGCTGATCGTGGGCGATGTGTCAAAGCTGAAGGCGGATACAGGCTGGAGCCAGCGGTATTCTCTGGAAGAGACCGTGGCAGATATGCTGAAATACTGGCTGGAAAAGGAGGCGCAGAAGGGATGGAGGAATCGCGGAGAATCTGTCTGATTTCATTTTCACAGAATGCAGATCATCAAAATGTGATCTACAGTATGTTTTTGGCTCTGCAGGGCCGTGCGGATGTCTGGACTATAGGAGCGGATCACCCCAAAAGCGCAATTGCGCCCCGAAGCCCACGTAACATCTATGTACGCTGCCCGGACAGGCCGGGCTTTGGGCGGGGAACGCTTCGGATCGGGACGCTGAAAAAGCTGGCCGGCATCATTCGGAAACGCCGCATCCGCTATCTCTATTTTGAAAGCCTGCATCTGTGGAATATCCTTCTGATGCGGATGTGCCCGGGCTGCGTGCGCATAGAAGCCATCCACGACGTAATTCCCCATGACGGCAGCCGTCTGGTGACCCTCTGCACCCGGGCCGCCTGTGCGGCGGCTGACTGTGTGGCACTGCGGAGCAGGCGGTTTCAGAAGGCGCTGGCGGAAAAGTACGGCGTATCCCCGGAGAAGATTACCTATCTGGAGCCCTGGCGCCATTTCGGCGGGAAAAAGCCCCTGACACACAGCGGAGAGTTCCTTTATTTCGGACGTATCCGAAAATATAAGGGCCTGGACTGCCTGGAACGAATCATCCGCCGGACGCCGTCTGTCCGCTATCGGATTGTAGGCGAGCCGGACCGGGAAAGCCTTCCGGTTGTAGACAGGCTGAGGGGCTGTCCGAATGTAAAGGTGACTGCCCGGGAAGTATCAGACCGGGAGATGGAAGAATGCTTCCGCCGGGCGGACTGGCTGGTACTGCCGTATACTACTGCAACTCAGAGCGGAGTTATCGCAGATGCCTGCCGCATGTCCCGGCCGGTCATCGCCTTTGCAGTAGGCGCCGTGGAAGAACAGGTAAAGAATGGGGAGACGGGATTTCTGATTCCTGCCGGGGATGAGGATGGCTTTGTGCGGGCTGTGGAAAGGGCGGCGGCAATGACACACAGGGAAGCAGATGCCTTTTCGGAACAGGCATACGTCTTTGGCTGCTCCCGCTATGCCGCGGTAGCGGCTGCCGGATCTTTTCTGGAAATGCTGCGGCGGGCAGGAGAAAGGAAGGGTATATGATTATTACGCGGACACCATTCCGCATGTCTTTTTTCGGCGGCGGAACGGACATGGAAGAATTTTTTCTGGAAGAGAGGGGAGCGGTGCTGTCTTCCACCTTTGACAAATACTGCTATGTGACGGTGCGTCATCTGCCCCGATTTTTTTCCTACAGCACAGAGCTGTCCTATTCTCAGATCGAGCGCGTGTCCTCTGTGGAGGAAATCAGCCATCCGGCAATACGCAACGCCATGAAAATGCTGGACATGCAGGAGCTTCGCCTTACATACGAAGCCGACCTGCCGGCCCGGTCCGGGCTTGGAACCAGCAGCTCCTTTGCGGTGGGCATGCTTCATGCTTTTCACGCGCTGAAGGGAAAATACGCAGGGAAAAAACAACTGGCTGACGAAGCGGTATATCTGGAACGCACGCTCTGCGGAGAGGCAGGAGGCTGGCAGGATCAGATCGCCGCATCCTTCGGGGGCCTGAACCGGATCAATTTTGATTCCGGCGGTTATGAGGTGCTTCCGGTCATTATTTCTCCCGGCAGGAAACAGGAGCTAAACCGCCGTCTTCTGCTTTTTTTCACCGGATTTACCCGGTATTCCCATCAGGTGCAGGCTGCCGGCGGCATGACAGAAGAGAAGCGCAGAGCGCTCCGCAGGATGGCCGCGCTGGTGGATGAGGCGGAGAAGGTTCTCACCGGCCGCCGGACAGATCTGGACGATTTCGGATATCTTCTGGACCGGGCCTGGAGAATCAAGAAGCGCACAGGTCCTGCCGTGACAAACGGACCCATAGACAGTCTGTATGAGAGAGGGCTGCGGGCGGGCGCTCTGGGAGGAAAGCTGCTGGGCGCCGGGAGCGGGGGCTTTCTTCTGTTCTATGTGCGGCCGGAAGCTCAGGAATCTGTAAGGAGGGAGCTTTCCGAGCTGATGCATGTGCCTTTTTTCTTTGAGGACAGCGGTACCAGAGTGATACATTATACGCCGGAGGAGTATGAATGAAGACAGTAATTATGGCCGGAGGCCGCGGCAGCCGGCTGGCGGAACTGACAGAGAATACAGGAAACGGCATTCCCAAGCCAATGATACCGATAGAAGGGAAACCACTTCTGGAGAGAGCTGTGGACTGCCTGCGGGAGCAGGGCTTTACTGATCTGATCCTGACGGTGGGATGGCGGCGTCAGGCGATCATGCGGTATTTCGGAGATGGCAGCGGTGATTCTCCGGCTACGGGCCGGGCTTTCGGGGTTCATATTTCTTATTTTGAAGAGCATACGCCCATGGGAAACGCAGGCGCACTTGTGCGGCTTGCGGACAGTCTGAAGGAGGATTTTCTGCTACTGAACGGCGATCTGGTATTCGATGTGGATCTGAACCGCTTTCTGGCGTTCCACCGGGAAAAAGGCGGACTGGCGTCTCTCCTGGTGCACCCGAACGATCATCCTTCCGACAGCGGTCTGATTGAGACGGATGCGGAGGGAAGAGTAATCCGATGGCTGACGCGGGAGGAGGAGCGGCCTTCGTGCAGCCGGAACCAGGTTAACGCGGGAATTCATCTGATCTCGCCGCGTCTGCTGGATGCGCATCGTCCGGATGCTGTCGATAAAATTCCGCCGGAGCCCATTGATCTGGACCGGGATCTTTTAAAGCCTCTTGCCGGAACGGGGCAGCTGTTTGCTTATCGCAGCCCGGAATACGTAAAGGACTGCGGAACGCCCGTAAGATACGGGGAAATCTGCCGGGACTGGAGAAGAGGACTGGCAGCGCGGCGCAGCCTGCGCCACAGACAGAGGGCTGTCTTTCTGGACCGAGACGGGACGCTGAATCGCCATGTGGGGTTTCTGAAAAGCCCTGAGGAAATAGAGCTTCTGCCCGGCGCGGCCCGGGCCGTCCGGATGCTGAACAGGGCCGGCTGGCTGGTGATCCTGGTCACAAATCAGCCGGTGGTTGCCCGGGGCGAAGTGACAGAAGACGAGCTGCGCGCCATTCATGGGCGTCTTGAGACACTTCTCGGACAGAACGGCGCATGGCTGGATGATATTTATTACTGTCCGCATCATACGGACAGAGGCTTTCCGGGTGAGAGGCCGGAGCTGAAGATAGAATGCGCCTGCAGAAAGCCCCGGCCGGGAATGCTTCTTCAGGCGGCCGGTGATTACAGCATTGACCTGGAGCATTCCTGGATGGCGGGCGACAGGGAAAGCGATGTGGCTGCCGGAAGGGCCGCAGGCTGCAGGACAGCTCTTCTGTGGAACGGCGCGGAGGCGCCCCGCAGGCTGCCGCAGGAGAGCAGACAGTCTGAACGGCTCCCGCCCAATTGCGGCCAGACGGTGACCTGCAGAGATCTGCAGGATTTTGTCCTGCGGCTTCTCGAAGAGACTCAGGAGGAAAATGGGAATGAAGATGAAAAAACTGGAAAACAGACAGGAGGAAAATCTGAACCGGCTGGTGGAACGCTATCCGATACTGGGCCGGATCAGGGAAGAAATAGCCGGAGCGTATCTTCTGATGGAGGAGACCTATGAAAGGGGCGGCAAGCTGCTGCTGGCCGGAAACGGGGGGTCTGCGGCGGATGCGGAACACATGGCCGGCGAGCTGATGAAACGCTTCCGGCTGCCCCGTCCGGTCAGCCGGGTCTTTACAGAAAAATTAAAAAACGTTGATCCGGACAGGGGCGCTGTCCTTGCCAGACATCTGGAAAGCCCGCTGACGGCTATACCCCTGACCGGAAGAGATGCACTGGCTACGGCTTATCTCAATGATGTCGGCGGAACCGGAATGTTTGCTCAGCAGGTGTTCGGTCTGGGACGCACAGGCGATATTTTTCTTGGGATTTCTTCTTCGGGCGAAAGTGAAAATGTCATTGACGCAGCGGTGGTGGCACGGGCGATGGGGCTGCGCGTCATTGCGCTGACCGGCGCAGCCGGGGGCAGGCTGGCCAGAGACGCGGATGTGGCGGTACAGGCTCCTGAAACTGAAACCTACAGGATTCAGGAGCTTCATCTGCCCATTTATCATTGCTGGTGCCTGATGCTGGAAGAAAATTTCTTCGGCGATGTGTCCGGCAAAGCAGGAGCGCAGTATTTTTCTTGAGCTGGTATCTGTTTATTCTGGGGTTTCTGGCTGTTCTCGCTTTCTGCCGTGCCCTGGCCGGAAAGCGGAATGCCGCCGCGGCAGAGAAAGGAATTCTGCTGGCTGCCTGCGCTCTTTTGCTTTTTTTTATGGCGTTCCGGGCGGAAAGCGTAGGCGCGGATACCAGGCAGTATACCACAGCCTTTGAACAGATCCGGAACATGAGCCTGGGGGAATGTCTGACAAAGACGGTCTATGGAGCCGGAGGAAATCATGCCATCGGGCTGGAATACGGTTATCGGCTTTATAACTGGCTGCTTGGGCAGCTTTTCCGGCATCCCCAGGCGGTGACAGCCGCTAACAGCGTGTTGATTATCTTCCTGCTTTACCGTTTCATCCGCCTGCAATCCCGTTATGCCCTTTTTTGCATCTGGCTGTATGTGACCTTTGGCCTGTTCCAGACAGAAATGAATATGGCCCGGAATGCAATTGCCATTCTGTGGTGTCTCTGTGCTTCCAGGTATATTGAAGAAAAGAAACCGCTGCTTTATGCAGCCAATGTCCTGGGCGCGGCGCTGTTTCATCAGACCGCTCTGTTTTTCCTGATCCTGTATCCTCTGTCCGGAATACGCATCACCGCCAGGAGCTTCAAATATCTGATTCTGACAGCCATGGCTGCCGGATTCGGCATCTTCCTGGTAAAGCCGTGGCTGCACCTGGTCATACCGGAACGATATGAAAGGTATCTCTATGTTACTTCACCGGATACGGAAGGACTGGTGCTGGGCGCATTTTACTTTGCGGTGATTCTGGCCGTTCTTCTGATGCTGCGGCGTGAAAACAGATCGGCGGCGCTGGAAATTTCTCCCGTGGGGAACTGGTGCTTCCTGATGAATGTATTTTCTTTCTGCGTCAGCTATACTCTGATTGCGGCAACCCGGGCGGCGGCGTTATTCAGCCCGTATTTTATCGTCTATATCCCGCAGCTTCTGGAGAGAGGCGTCCGCTCGGAATCCAGGAAACGTTTTATCGCCGTCTGCGTGACTGTATTCTGTGGTATCGTCTACGTGCTGCGGCTGACAGTTAATAATATAGGCGGCACCATGCCCTATATATTTTTCTGGCAGCAGCCATAGGAGAAACAGTATGAGAATAGGAATAGCAACTCTTTATTATCAGAATTACAATTATGGCGGCCAGCTTCAGGCTCTGGCCATGCAGAAGCTTCTGGAAGCTGAAGGGCTGGACGCGTCTCTGATTGCCTACCGGCAGGACGGGGTAAAATACTTCTTCCAGCGGCTTGCGGATCTGGGACCTGTCGATGCGGCGGTGCGGATATGCAGAAAAGCCGCCTTTCGCCTTCTGCGGATGCGCAGGGCAGAGGGAGAAGCCATCCGAAAAAGAGAAGAGCGGTTCAGGGCTTTTATGGAGGAGATACCGCATACGGATACAGTGTACACAGAGCGGACGCTCCGCCTCTGCGACTGGCATTTCGACTGCTATGTGTGCGGCAGCGATCAGATCTGGAACCCCAGCTGGTGGAATGGTTTTCTGCTGCTGCAGTTTACCGAAAAGCCGCGTTTTGCCTACGGCGCCAGCATTGCCCGGATTTCGCTGACAGAAAGCCAGAAGCACTGCCTTCTGGAAAGTACCCGGGATTTTATCGGCATTTCCGTGCGGGAATACCAGGC
>DVJR01000085.1 GCA_018716575.1 Candidatus Scatomonas merdavium
AATAAAAAGGAGAACTCTTCTCACGTCAGGCAAAGCCTCTGTCCGAAGAGACGCAGGAGGCTGCCAAAGTGCAGATATTCAGCAAAGGACATCGGGTAAGCTGGAACAGAATGCGGTTCCTTCATTCATCATTTGTTCCTTTATACCGCATTTTTATGCGCCCAGCAGCCTCTGGTAAATATGCAGATCCACATCCTTAAATACATTGAAGATAACCCGAATATCCTCCTTTCGGGCGTTCAGAAAAGAGGTCACCGTCTGAACTGCGATTTCGGCGGCCCGCTTATTGGGAAAATGAAAGACCCCGGTGGAAATACAGCAGAACGCGACGCTCCGGCAGCCATTTTCCGCAGCCAGCTCCAGGCAGGAACGGTAACAGGAAGCCAGCAGCTCTTCGTCCCGCTTTGAAACCCGCCCGGAAATAATCGGCCCGACCGTATGCAGGACATACCGGCAGGGAAGGTTGAAGCCCGGCGTGATCTTCGCCCTGCCCGTGGGCTCCTCATAGCCCTGCTCCGTCATGATGTCGCTGCACAGAAGCCGGAGCTGAACGCCGCTGCGTGTGTGTATCATATTATCAATGCAGCTGTGCAGCGGCTGGAAGCAGCCAAGCAGCGCGCTGTTGGCCGCATTGACGATCGCGTCAGCCTTCAGCGTGGTAATGTCCCCCTGCCACAGTATGAGACGGGAATCAGACGGAACGGACGGCAGGCAGTCGCTGTCCGTTATCCCCCGCCTGTCCCTTTCGCTCTGTAAATATTCATCCTGTACGCTGAGGAATTCCCCACTGACCGGTTTCGGAGGGCGTACATTCATAAGCGCCCGCAGCAGGTCTTCCTGCTCCTTCTCTTCTGCCGGAATCGTCATCTCCCGGTAACGCGGCTCTTCTCTCAGGAGCTCCTGAATCAGATAAATTCTCCGCTCTTTCTGTTTCATACCTGTACGCTCCTCCTCGTCCTCTTTCCGAATACTCAGTCCGCCACCACGCTGATTCTTTCCTGAATATGATTTCCCTTCACCGCTTCATCAATCATGGCAATGGCATAATCCGCATAGCTGATCACGCTCTCCCCTCTGGAATTCAGCGTCAGCTCTTCTCCGCCCAGGATGTATTTTCCGGTTCTCGCGCCGTCCGCCTGAAAATCCCCGGCAGGGCTGATATACGTCCATTTCACATCTTCTCGCTGGCGCAGCTCACCGAGGGCCTTTGCCATGGCTGCGGCCAGAGGCTTAAATGCATCCGGGAAATCCGGACCGTCCGCCACGCAGGCCGTGTGCTCCGGGTTCACATCCAGCCCTCTGTCCACAGCTTCCTTCACAATCAGTTTTCCCGCTTTCCCATTTGCACAAACAACTGCAATCTTCATCATGATACCTCCCTGAATTCTTTTAATTGTAACCTTTCTAATTACAACGAAAATATAGCACGCTTACGTTGTAATGTCAATAGTTACATTAAAATTTCCCAGAGATTCTCCGGCAATATTTTCATCCTGCGGGCCTCACCGCCTTCACAGCTCCAGACTGCCCCGTCAGTTCATTTTCCGTATAGAAAATTCCAGCTCGTAAAAAGGGGTCTGGCCGAATGCCGGTGACAGCATGGCGCCGCCCTCCGCCCGGTCATAGCCGGAATAATCCACCCGGCATTCCACCAGGACGCCTGCTGTCATTACGGCAAAGTCGCCATATCCGGAAGCTCTTTCCCGAATCTGATACCAGAGCTTCAGCGGCGGATCGGAAAACAGGCAGTAGTCCTCCTGGGCACCGATGAAGGCCAGGGAAGCCAGCGCCATGAAATCTCCGTAAGGGGTAACCGTCACATCCTCATCCCGATAGGACAGGGAAAAACGGACGCCTGTGATATTCTCTCTGTCCCCTTCAAACTGAAGCTCCGGCAGGGCGCTGAAGTTTTCGGCAAATTCCTGATAGCGCCCCGCCGGGAACTGCCACCGGCCCTCTTCATCCAGCGTCATCGGAAAGGAAATATAGTTATACAACGGCGTATCCGGCACATTTACGGGCCGGCTGATGCCGTAATAATCCTGAAGCCGGTTATAATTCTCACAGAATTCCGCCGCCGAAAGGACTCCCCGATTCACCGGCAGGGCTCCTACCTGCCAAACGAAAAACGAAGCGGCCGCGCAGCAGACAGCCGCGGCTGTATACACCGCTGCCCTGACAGCGGTACGCGTATCCTTCAGACGGAGCAGCGACTCATCCTCCCACTCCTGCCTTTCTTCATTCTCGCACGCTTTATAAGCCCGCCATTGCCGCACCAGAACATAGACCGGTATATAGAAGCCGCAGCCCCAACGCAGAACCAGCCGCGTCCGGAGACGGGCTTCCCGCCAGGAAATCCGGGTTCCGCACTTGCCTGCCACCCGCAGCCCGAAAATCAGCTTTCCCGGAGTGGCGCCAAGTGATATAAGAAAAAGCGGCTCCAACAGCAGAAGAAGAACGATCCTGGCAAGCCAGTCCGCCAGAAACAGGCCGAAGCTCAACGCCCCGACATTTATGTGAAGCCCTGCGGAGAGAAACAGCTCCCAGATAAGTCCGTACAGCGCCCAATCCAGGCACCGTGCAAAATATCGCCTCCAGGGCGCCGTCACCCGCGGAAGGGAAGTTTCTCCCGTCTCCGTCCCGCCGGGGGCCTGCGGCTCCTTCAGCCGCTCCAATTCCGCCGCGGCGTCAAGCGAAGCATAATCCGCCTGCTCTGTCCACAGCCTTCTGCAGAGCGCCAGACAGCGCGAATCATCCTCCTCTTCCTTTCGAAGCTGCGATATATGGCGGGCCAGCACCAGGCTCAGCTTCTTTTCTCCGCGGCTTACCGCCCTGATTTCTTCCAGCCCCAGATGCAGCTTCCGCAGAAGCCTGATTCGCTGAAGAGTTTTCAGGTCCTCCTCCGAATAATTCCTGTATCCGTTGGCATCCCTGGATGGACACAGCAGTCCTTCCGCTTCATAATACCGGATGTTTGCCCGGCTCATTCCGGACAGCTTTTCCATCTCCCTGATTGTCATACGCTCTCCCTTCCGGCCTTCTGCTCTTTTTTGACTTTATTATAAGCTGTAAAGGGACTTGACAGTCAAGCTCGTCCTCCGGATTTTCCCCTGTATATTCCTGTTTTTTCAAAAATTTAACGCAGATTTTCCGTGTATTTTACCTGTTTTCCAAAAAAGCCCGGAACCGCAGCTCCGGCATTTTTTATGCCTTTTCTGCAGTTCCGGGCTTTGCCGGTTCTATAAATAATGATTTACAATCAATGATGGAACAGACGGATACCTGTGAATGCCATCACCATATCGTATTTGTCGCAGCACTCGATCACCAGATCGTCGCGGACGGAGCCGCCCGGCTCAGCCACATATTTCACGCCGCTCTTGTGAGCTCTTTCGATATTGTCGGAGAACGGGAAGAACGCATCGGAGCCCAGGGTCACGCCGGACATCTGATCCAGCCACGCTCTCTTTTCTTCTCTGGTGAACACCTCCGGCTTCTCCTTGAAGATCTTCTGCCATGCGCCGTCGGCCAGCACATCCATGTACTCCTCGCCGATATATACATCGATGGCATTGTCTCTGTCGGCGCGGCGGATGCCGTCTACGAAGGGCAGGTTCAGCACCTTCGGGCACTGACGCAGCCACCAGTTGTCCGCCTTCTGGCCCGCCAGACGGGTGCAGTGCACACGGGACTGCTGTCCTGCGCCCACGCCGATGGCCTGACCGTCTTTTACGAAGCATACGGAATTGGACTGGGTGTATTTCAGCGTAATCAGGGAGATCTTCAGATCGCGCAGCGCTTCCGGCGTCAGGTTCTTATTCTTCGTCACCACGTTGGACAGCAGCTCATCGTTGATGGGCAGCTCCTGGCGTCCCTGCTCAAATGTCACGCCGAACACTTCCTTGTGCTCCATGGGGGCGGGCACATAGTTTTCATCAATCTCGATTACACAGTAGTTGCCGTTTTTCTTGCTTTTCAGAATCTCCAGCGCCTCATCAGTATAGCCCGGAGCGATCACGCCGTCGGACACCTCTCTTTTAATGATGGAAGCCGTATCCTTATCGCAGGTATCGGACAGAGCGATAAAATCACCGAAAGAGGACATTCTGTCCGCGCCTCTGGCTCTCGCATAGGCGCAGGCCAGCGGAGACAGGTCACCCATGTCATCCACCCAGTAGATTTTCTTCAGAACGTCGGTCAGAGGCAGACCCACAGCCGCGCCGGCCGGAGATACGTGCTTGAAGGAGGTTGCCGCCGGAAGGCCCGTCTCCTTCTTCAGCTCGCGCACAAGCTGCCATCCGTTGAAGGCATCCAGGAAATTGATGTATCCGGGACGGCCGGACAGCACCTTGATGGGCAGTTCACTTCCGTCCGCCACATAGATTTTCGACGGCTTCTGATTCGGGTTGCATCCGTATTTCAGTTCCAGTTCTTTCATGACTTCTCCTCCTTAACAGTTTTTGTTCACAATTCTGGTTTCGTATTTTCCGGTTTCGATATCAATATAACGCACAAACAGGGATACTTTATTGTCTTCGTTCAGGCTGCTCCACAGCATATCGGTGAACTCGTCAATCCCGTCGGGGATAGCCACCAGCTTGGGCTCGCCCTCATAGCTGGG
Source organism: Candidatus Scatomonas merdavium (assembly GCA_018716575.1). Lineage (GTDB taxonomy): Bacteria > Bacillota > Clostridia > Lachnospirales > Lachnospiraceae > Scatomonas > Scatomonas merdavium. Next base: position 4,622 of record DVJR01000085.1, read on the forward strand.
CAGCGGATTGCCGTCATGCATATAAGTATGGATGAAATGGCCCTCGCCCGCTACGCAGTCATTGTATGCAAAGGTGAAACGGTTGCACTGTGCCGGATCGCCGTTGTTGCTCTTCAGGATGGACAGAGCGTAGCTGTATTTCCCGCCCTCCACATGAAGAATCCCGGAAATCCTGGGTGTGTAGTTGGGCGCGTCCGGCTCAAATTCGCGGCTGCGCAGGCACTGCTCAAAGGTGAGCTGCCTGTCCATGCCCTCATAGATCGTATCCGTCTGGTCTCCGTTGGTCACGATAGTCTTATTGCCCAGCACACGCACCGGCGCATAAATGATCAGGCTGGGATCCTTGACTTTGGCAGGATCAAACGCCTGGGTGCGGATACCCTCGCCATCCTCAACAAACACGCGGTTTCTGCTGTTCTCGCTTCTGCCCATGATGAAATAGGCGGTAACCGCAGATTTGCCGTCCGCAGAGCGTCCAATCACGATTCCACGTCCGGGATAGGAATTTTCTTTCAGATCCTGTTCCAGTGATACCATTTCCATAGCTTTTCTCCTTTTCTTTCCTCTGCCGGGCGGAAGCCCCGGCTTTTCCTGAATCTGGTACATGCTGACTTCTCCGTGCCGGGCACGTTTTCAGCAAAAAATAAAAGACCATACTCATCCAAGCGTTCATGCCCAGACGGTCGGCCTCTCCTTCCAGCTATGCTCCCTGTGGTTTCTTCCACTTCCGTCAGTCGCATAACCATTTTTACCATACCATCATCCCCCGGAAATGTCAACTGTTTTCCGGGGGATGTTTTGTAAACCTTATGATGATTTCAGACTTCCACTTCCCCTGCCAGCACCCGCTTATAATCCTCATAATTCTTTTCCAGCAGAGCCGGCGTATTCAGCTCATAGGGGCATTTGGCGGCGCATTTCCCGCAGTGGCGGCAGTTCTCGATCTTCTTCATCTCCGCCTGCATCTCTTCTGTCAGCCAGTTTTTCGAAGGAGCTCTCCGCAGCATCAGGGACATTCTGGCGCACTGGTTGATCATGATGCCCTCCGGACACGGCATACAGTAGCCGCAGCCCCGGCAGAAATCCCCCGCCAGCTCCTGCTTCTCCTTTTCCACAAAGGCGCAGATTTCATCATCCATCTCCGGCGTCTCCTTCATAAAGGACAGCCACTCTTCCAGCTCGTTCTCCCTCTGAATTCCCCAGATCGGCATGACGTTGTCAAACTGCGTCATGAACGCCATGGCTGGCTTTGACTGATTGATCAGCCCTCCGGCCAGTCCCTTCATGGCGATAAATCCCATTCCGGCCGCAGCGCATTTTCGCACCAGATCTATCTCCTTCTCCGAGGACAGATAGCTGAACGGGAACTGCAGGGTCTCATACAGGCCGGAAGCCACCGCGTCCAGAGCCACCTGCAGTTTATGGGCCGTGATGCCGATATGACGAATTTTTCCCTGCCTCTTTGCTTCTTCCATGCACTCATACATGCCGGTACCGTCTCCCGGACGGTATACGGTATCGGCGCAGTGGAACTGGTATATATCCAGATAGTCCGTTTTCAGAAGAAACAGCGACGTCTCCAGCTGTTTCCTGAAATCCTCCGGCGTCTTTGCCATAGTTTTGGAAGCCAGATAATAGCTCTCCCGGGGATAGACCTCCATAGCCGCCCCCAGCTTTTCCTCGCTGTCGCTGTAAGCTCTGGCCGTATCAAAAAACCGCATTCCTCCGTCATAGGCCCGGCGCAGCAGCGCCACCGCCGTGTCTTTGCTCACCCGCTGGACCGGCAGAGCGCCAAAGCCATTCTGCGGAGCTGTAATTTCCGTCCTTCCAAGCGTAATATTCTTCATACCGCACCTCCTGATTTTTATGTCATATAGTCCGGACGTTTCAATATGTTTTCTTTATCATATCACAACCGACAGCCCTGTGACTTTCTTTTTTCAAAAATATAGACCCGGCCTGCATACGATGATATAATAAATGGCAACAGCAGCGGCAGAGAGCCGCCAGGGGAGGAACAGATAAATGAAAAGAAAACAAGAAAAAGAGAAGCATTTTCCGCTTAAGCTGATTCTGCTTACATCTGCCTGCACAGCTTTTATTCTGGTCATTGTTTTTCTCTGGCTGAATTCTATGCAGCAAAAAGGCAGCGGGAATGAAAACAGATATGTCACGGAAATAGACGGATACGATATGGCAGATCTGAGCATATACGGAAATCTGCGGGTTTATGACCTGCTTGATGCAAACGGTTTTACTGATTATGAGGGTTCCGGCTACAACCGCTCGTATCACTATGATTCCGAAGATTTCCGGAACCTGGAGGGTCTGGATGAAAGTTATCTCTACGGCTTCTACTGCGCCACATCCGAAGAAAATTTTAACGATATTCTCTCTGTGCTCGGATACAGCTCACTGGAACAGTATCTGACAGAAAAGGAATATGTAGACGGAGACGGCAATCCGAGTATCGATGCCTGGAACGACTCCTCCATGGCATATTTGGCCGGACTTCTGGCCCAGGAAAAGGAGAAGGACAGCACCGCAGAATAACGCGGCGCGAAAAGGATGGAAGGGTGCCTGGCGCACCACATAAAAGAGGGATTTACGGGAACGTCTGCCGCTCCCGCAAATCCCTCTTTTTCTATTTTCTTCCGCCCTGCTGGGCATCCAACATTTTCCTACATCAGCGGATATTTCTCCGTCAGGCTTCTGACATTGGCCTTCGCTGCCTCCGCATTGGCTTCCGGATCCTTCAGCATCATGGAAATTGTCTCAGCGATCAGATCCATATCCTG
>DVJR01000086.1 GCA_018716575.1 Candidatus Scatomonas merdavium
GGAGAGGGCACTGGTACTGCCCGTGGCAGATTCTGTGATACTTCCGGGAGTGAAGGCTGTCATGCCTCTGCAGAACGGCGGCGGCGAGCTGCTGGAGAAACTGGAGAAGCAAGAGGAAACGATGGTGGCCCTGCCGCTTCGTCAGAATTTCCGGCAGGAAGCTGTGAAGAGCGAGGATTTTCACCGGATTGGCGTCCTGTTTACCGTGGAGAAGCTGCAGAATACGGAGAAAGGGACCTTTCTCCATGCAGAATTCGGCGATCGGGTGTCGGTTTCGGCGCTGAACTTTGAGGATGGGGTATTCTATGCGGGATACGAGCCGTATCCGGAGCTGGATGACCTGGATGCCAGGAGCCAGGAGGAAATTCTGGCTTATTACCGGGAGATTGTCCGGACTATTACCGAAAATTTTCAGAATGGCAGTCAATATGTGAAGCTGCTGGATAATTTTCAGGATATTAACATGATGATCGCTTACCTGGGCAGATATCTGCATATTTCCGGAGAGAGGAAGTATGAATACCTCAAAACGGATTCCATAAAAGAGAGAAGTCTTCTGTTTATGGACGATCTGCTGAAGCAGAAGGAAAATGTGAAGCTGAGCATGGAGCTGAATGAAAAGGTTTCGGACCGCGCAAACCGGGTTTACCGGAACCAGGTGCTCCGGGAACAGCTGAAATCCATACAGGAGGAGTTAAACGAGAGCGAAGGCGGCGGAAGCCGCAGGAAAAATAAAAAGGATTACCGGGAGAGAATTGAAGAGGCAGAGCTGCCGGAGGAGATCCGGGAGGCTGCACTGGAGGAGGCAGACCGCCTGGAGGCGCTGGGACAGGGTAGCGCGGAGGAAAGCGTCATCCGGAATTATCTGGATTTCATACTGGCGCTGCCGTGGAAGAAAGAGGAAGAGGCGTCCGTGAATCTGGAAGAAGCCCGGCAGATTCTGGAGGCGGATCACTACGGACTGGAAAAGGTAAAGGAACGGATTCTGCAGTATCTGGCCGTGCTCCAGTTGAAGAAGGGGAGCAAGGGCTCCATCCTGCTGCTGGCAGGGCCTCCGGGAACCGGAAAGACAAGTCTGGGCAGGAGTATTGCCCGTGCGCTGGACCGTAAATATATCCGCCTGAGCCTGGGCGGCATCCGGGACGAGGCGGAGATCCGTGGTCACAGGAGGACGTATGTGGGAGCCCTGCCCGGAAGAATCCTGCAGAGCATCAAAACCGCAGGAGTGACCAATCCGGTGATGGTGCTGGACGAGGTGGACAAGCTCATGAGCGGCGGATACAGCGGAGATCCGGCCAGCGCCCTGCTGGAGGTGCTGGATCCGGAACAGAACAGCACCTTTACCGATCATTATCTGGATCTGCCTTACGATCTGTCGGACGTATTTTTCATCGCCACGGCCAACAGCACGGATACTATTCCGGGGCCGCTGATGGACCGGATGGAGGTCATCCAGGTGTCCGGCTATACGGAAGAAGAGAAGTTCCATATTGCCAGGGAGCATCTGATTCCGGAGGTGCGGGAGGAGCATGGGCTCTCGGAAGAGCAGTTCCGGTTTGAGGACGACGCGCTGCGGAAGATCATCACCGATTATACGCTGGAGGCGGGCGTCCGCGGCCTGAAGAAACAGCTGGCTGCCGTGGCCCGGGCCGTTTCGGAAAAAATCGTCATGCATAAGGACGATGAGCAGAGGGCTATCCGCCCGGAGGATCTGGAAGAGCTTCTGGGCCGTCAGGTATCCCGTCACGACAGAGCCCAGGAGGACAATCCGCCGGGCGTGGTCACAGGGCTTGCCTGGACGCCGGTGGGCGGAGAGATACTCTTCATTGAGGCTACGGATATGCCGGGCAGCGGCCAGGTGATTCTGACCGGGCAGCTGGGTGACGTGATGAAGGAATCCGCCAGGATTTCCCTGAGCCTGCTGAAATCCCGCCTGCCGCTGGATACGGGCAATTTAAGCGACCGGGATATACATATCCACGTGCCCTCCGGCGCGGTGTCCAAGGACGGGCCTTCGGCGGGAATCGCCCTCTTTACGGCGTTGGCTTCTCTGTTTACAGGGCGGAAGGTAGATCCTCATCTGGCCATGACAGGAGAAATCACCCTGCGGGGAGCGGTGCTTCCCATCGGCGGACTGAAGGAAAAGCTTCTGGGCGCCCAGCGGGCAGGTATTACGAAGGCGCTGATTCCGGCGGATAATGTGGCGGATCTGAAAGAACTGCCGGAGGAACTGACAAAACAGATGAACATTATACCTGTGGCAACGGTGGAAGATGTGCTGCGGGAGACTTTAGGCATCTTACTTCCGAGAATTGAACATATTTATCTGAAAAATCTTGCCGGAGCGGCCGGCAAAGGAAATTTCGGCAAAGTCTGACAGCGGCTGGGGACCCGGAAAATATCCGGGTCTCCAGTTTTGCTCAGTATGATATCACAGGTTTTACGTTCTATGCCGGAATCTTGCAGAGCCCGGGCTTCCTGCCGGAATCCTGTGGGTTTTGGGCTTTATATCGGAATATCCTCTTGACATTATAAGGCGGATAAGGATAATAAAAGAGACAGGAGGATTTCAGAGATGAGAATAGCAGTAACCTATGAGAACGGAAATGTATTTCAGCATTTCGGAAAAACAGAATTTTTCAAGGTATATGAAGTAAAAGACGGCCAGGTGATTTCCAGCGAGGTGATCGGTTCCAACGGGGCCGGACACGGCGCGCTGGCGGGCCTTCTGGCCGGGCAGGGTGTCGACGTGCTGATCTGCGGCGGCCTCGGCGGCGGAGCACAGGCCGCGCTGGCCGAAGCCGGCGTTGAGGTATGTGCCGGCGCTCAGGGCAATACAGATCAGGTGGTGGACGATTACCTGAAGGGACAGCTGGTTTCCACAGGGGCCAACTGCGACCATCACCATGAAGAAGGACACAGCTGCGGCGGGCATGAGGAAGGCCATGACTGCGGAGATCACGGAGAAGGCGGTTCCTGCGGGAGCGGCTGCGGTGGCTGCGGCGGCGGATGCGGCTCACAGCCGGCCCTGACCGGACGCAACGTGGGAAAAACCTGCCGCACCCATTATCGGGGAACCTTCAACGATGGAACGCAGTTTGATTCTTCTTATGACCGCGGGGAGCCACTGGAATTTGTCTGCGGAGCCGGACAGATGATCCGGGGATTTGACGCCGCGGTGGCGGATATGGAAGTGGGCCAGGTGGTGGACGTTCATCTGATGCCGGAGGAAGCCTACGGCATGCCGGATCCCAATGCGGTGCTGACCATTGAGAT
>DVJR01000087.1 GCA_018716575.1 Candidatus Scatomonas merdavium
CTGCCATGATTTTTTTGTTTTCAGAATCGCTCACAGAAGTCACCTCCTGATCCAATTATACGGTTAAAACGTAAAATGAGCAAGAAATTTCCAGAAATCGACAAAGAATCGACGGAATTACGGGCGAACCATAATAATGCATTTGCAGCAGAAGGAAAATATTTCGACAGGCAGAGCCAAAGCAGTGATGCATTCCGCATACGGACACAAAAAATCCCGGCCGCGTGACGGTAGTGCGGCCGGGATTCGTATTTTCTGTGTTTTATGCGATAGAGTTTACAGCTTTGCTCAAGCGGGAAACTTTTCTGGACGCATTATTTTTATGGTAAACGCCTTTGGAAGCGGCTTTGTCAATGCTGGAAATGGCATCGAGCAGAGCTGCGTTCGCAGCTTCCTTATCACTTGCGGCAACTGCGGCTTCCACCTTTTTGATGGACGTCTTGACGGCTGACTTGATGGATTTGTTTCTGGCAGCCTTCGTTCTGTTTACCAGGATTCTCTTCTTCGCAGATTTAATGTTAGCCAAACTGTACACCTCCAATATTCTGAAATAAAAATCTATTCTGATCTTATCGCCGGAGCAGACACGGAAACCCCCAACGAAACATGCTTATTTATTCTATTCCATTTAGAAGTTTTTGTCAATACATATTTCGCGGAAAAATGCAGAAGCTGTTATGGAAAGTTACGATTAACAGTCAGCGAATGCGGGCGTGGCGGCTGTGAATCGCAACTGCGGAAAGACAACGGTTCACAGTTTCCGAAAAATGGCGCAGAAGTCCCGGAAATCCGGGGCGCAATAAGGATGAAGGAGAAGTGTATGGCGGGAAAATACAGAGTTCGTACAGATCTGGCGATGGAAAACGGAGAAAAATATGAGAAGGACAATGTGGAGATTTCCGGAGTCGTGATCCGGAAGAGTTATGACCGGAAGAAGGATATTCACACGACGGTGGTGAAGATCGAAAGCGAGTATGGGGCGAAGCTGATGGAAAAGCCGGTGGGAACGTATATTACGCTGGAGGCTCCGTCTCTGGTTGTTCCCGATGAAGGCTATCACCGGGAGATATCGGCGGAGCTGGCGTACCATCTGAAGAAGCTTCTGCCGCCCCATGTGGATTCAGTATTGGTGGTGGGGCTGGGCAACCGGAATATCACGCCTGATTCTCTGGGGCCGCGGGTGATCGAGCATATACGGATTACCCGCCATATCATCCGGGAATATGGCGAAGAGGCGCTGGGAGAGGACGGCACGCCTATGATCAGCGCTCTGGTACCTGGGGTGATGGCTCAGACCGGCATGGATACCATGGAGATTCTGCAGGGAGTCATTTCCGAAACAAGTCCGGATGTGATTCTGGTGGTGGATGCGCTGGCAGCCAGAAGCACCAGAAGACTCAGCTGTACCGTTCAGCTTACGGATACGGGGATTTGCCCCGGCTCCGGCGTGGGCAATCATCGCTGCGGGCTGAATGAAGAGACTCTGCATGTGCCGGTGATTGGCATTGGAATCCCTATGGTGGTGGATGCGGGCACAATCGTCCATGATGCGGTGTCCAATCTGCTGGAGACGCTTGAGGAATCGGAAATCGATGAATTCCTGGCGGAACTGGTGCCGCCGGCTTTGCATGGAATGTGTGTTACGCCAAAAGATATTGATGAAACGGTAAGGCGTCTGAGCTTTACGGTATCGGAAGGCATCAATCAGGCCCTGAAAGAAGTCTAAACGGAGAGTTTGTCTCATATGATTATATCCAGAGCACAGTTTATCCGGGTGGTCAATGGACGTCGCACTGCGTCAGACGGAGGCTTTACAGAGAGCTGATGCGGTGAAACAATGGTGTTGGGCGGCGGGAAAGGTTGGAGAACATGGGGGATCGGCAGAAAAAAATCCGTGTGCTGCTTCTGGCGTGGCTGGGCCTTATGGGATTCTATCTGATATGGAATGGAATGCAGATATTGCAGGAAAACGGATGGGAAAAGGGAAAGCTGATAGCGGCAGAAGCCTATGCAAAGGTGGGAAGAGAAGCGGCTGCTTTTTTTCTGCCGTCCGCAGAATATGAAGAGGGCGACGAGCAGTGGATGCAGGGCCTGACGGCCTCGCTGCAGGAGCAGCTCCCTTTTCTGGCATTCCTGGATTCGGAAAATGGAAAGACGGTGATTCTGGAGGACGATTCCACCAATCAGGCTATTATAGAAGAAAATGAGCGGATGATCCGCCAGAGATTGGAGGAGGAAAACCGGAAAAAAGCGGCGGAACAGGAAAACCAGCAGGCAGCTGAGCAAAATGATTCGCAGGAGGGCCAGACAGCTTCCGAAAGTCCGGAGGGAAGCCAGAGTGGCCAGACGGCATCAGGAAGCCAGGACAGCGGCCAGAATGGCCAGACGGCATCGGGAAGCCAGGACAGCGGCCAGAGCGGTCAGATGGCGTCGGGAAGCCAGGACAGCAGCCAGAACGGTCAGGACGTGCAGGAGACCTCCGGAACTAGCCGCTGGCAGGATCAGCTTCAGCCGACGGCAGAGATCCCGCTGGAAAGCCTGCAGAACTATGATTATCTGCTGAATGAATTTTTTGTGGTAGATCCTAATACGACCACAGATTCTTCCCAGATCAATGTGGAGGAACTGATGGGACGGGATATGACTCTGGAGAAGGATTCGGGCCAGCCTCAGATTCTGATTTACCATACGCATTCCCAGGAGGAATTTGTGGATTCCGTGGCCGGAGATGTGAATACTACGGTGATCGGTGTCGGCGAGCACCTGGCCCAGATCCTGCGGGACGAATACGGCTATCAGGTGATACACAATACGGATACTTTCGATCTGGTGGACGGGCAGCTGGACAGGAGCAAGGCGTACAACTATGCGGAGCCGGTTATTACGCAGATTTTGAATGAAAATCCTTCCATAGAAATAGTGATTGATCTCCACAGGGATGGGGTGGATGAATCCAAGCATCTGGTGACAGAGGTTAACGGGAAGCCTACGGCCCAGGTCATGTTTTTTAACGGCTTGTCCCGGACGGCCATGAACGGAAATCTGGACTATCTGCCAAATCCATACATAGAAGATAACCTGGCGTTTTCCTTCCAGCTGGAATACCTGGCGAAACAGTATTTTCCGGATTATACCCGGTGCATTTATCTGAAGGGATACCGGTACAACCTCCACGTCCGTCCGCGGTCCCTGCTGCTGGAAGTAGGAGCCCAGACCAATACGGTGGAAGAGGCCATGAACGCCATGGAACCCTTTGCCTGGCTGTTGAACAGGGTCTTGCAGGGCGGTTGAAACTTATGTATAATGGAAGGCAGCTTAAAACGCAGAACAGAAACTGCTGTAATCTGAGAAAACTGGAGGAAGCTGCCTTGGCAGGAATAGAACAGAGTAAAATACGGAATTTTTGTATTATTGCGCATATTGATCATGGAAAGTCCACTCTGGCAGACCGGATTATTGAGATGACCGGGCTGCTGACCCAGAGGGAGATGCAGGATCAGGTGCTGGACAATATGGAGCTGGAACGGGAGCGCGGCATTACCATTAAGGCTCAGGCTGTCCGGACCGTTTACAAGGCCCAGGACGGAGAGGAGTATATTCTGAACATGATAGATACCCCGGGCCATGTGGATTTCAATTATGAAGTTTCCAGGAGCCTGGCCGCCTGCGACGGCGCCATCCTGGTGGTAGACGCGGCTCAGGGCATTGAAGCGCAGACCCTGGCAAATGTATATCTGGCCCTGGATCACGATCTGGATGTATTTCCGGTGATCAACAAGATCGATCTGCCCAGCGCGGAGCCGGAGCGGGTCATCAATGAGATTGAGGATGTCATCGGCATAGAGGCCCAGGACGCCCCGCTGATTTCGGCAAAAACCGGACAGAACGTGGAAGCGGTGCTGGAAGAGATCGTGCGGAAGATACCGGCCCCTGCGGGGGATCCGAAGGCGCCCCTGAAGGCCCTGATTTTCGATTCGGTATACGATTCCTATAAAGGAGTCATCATTTCCAGCCGTGTGATGGAAGGGACTGTCCGCAGGGGGACGAAGATCCGCATGATGGCCACCGGCGCTGTGGAGGAAGTGGTGGAAGTAGGCTACTTTGGCGCGGGGCAGATGATCCCCTGTGAAGAGCTGTCCGCCGGAATGGTGGGCTACATCACGGCCAGCATCAAGAATGTGGCTGATACCCGGGTGGGCGATACGGTGACGGACGATGAGCGTCCCTGTGCGGAGCCGCTGCCGGGCTACAAGAAGGTTAATCCCATGGTGTACTGCGGCATGTATCCGGCTGACGGCGCCAAGTACGGTGATCTGCGGGATGCGCTGGAGAAGCTCCAGCTCAACGACGCATCGCTGTTTTACGAGCCGGAAACCTCTGTGGCACTGGGCTTTGGCTTCCGCTGCGGGTTTCTGGGACTGCTCCATCTGGAGATCATCCAGGAGCGGCTGGAGCGGGAATACAATCTGGATCTGGTGACCACGGCACCCAGCGTTATTTACAAGGTACACAAGACGGACGGCACCTGTATGGATCTGACCAATCCGTCCAACATGCCCGATCCGGCGGAGATCGAATATATGGAAGAGCCGGTAGTCAGGGCGGAAATTATGGTGACCACGGAATTTGTAGGGCCTATCATGCAGCTCTGCGAGGAACGCCGGGGACAGTACCAGGGCATGGAGTACATCGAGCAGACAAGGGCGGTGCTTCGCTACCATCTGCCGCTGAATGAGATCATCTATGATTTCTTCGACGCTCTGAAATCCAGGTCCCGGGGCTATGCTTCCTTCGACTATGAGATGCTGGGCTATGAGCGCAGCAGCCTGGTGAAGCTGGATATCCTGGTGAACCGGGAAGAGGTGGACGCCCTGTCCTTCATCGTCTTTGAAGGCTCGGCCTACGAGCGCGGACGGAAGATGTGTGAGAAGCTGAAGGAGGAGATTCCGCGGCAGCTCTTTGAGATTCCCATCCAGGCTGCCATCGGCTCCAAGATCATTGCCCGGGAGACTGTGAAGGCTCTCCGGAAGGACGTACTGGCCAAGTGCTACGGCGGCGATATCACCCGGAAGAAGAAGCTGCTTGAGAAGCAGAAGGAAGGAAAGAAGAGAATGCGCCAGGTGGGAAATGTGGAGATCCCACAGAAGGCATTTATGAGCGTCCTGAAGCTGGACGACAGGTAGAGAGATGAAAAAAGAGCTGGAACTGTACGTTCACATACCGTTTTGTGTAAAAAAATGCGGATACTGCGATTTTCTCTCCTTTCCCGGCGGGTCGGAAGCGCAGCGGCAGTATGTAGAAACATTGAAGCTGGAAATCGGACACTGTATGACTGACCCGGAGGAATACCGGGTCAGCTCTGTATTTTTCGGAGGAGGAACGCCGTCGCTTTTGCCGGCGGCCTGGACGGCGGAGCTTCTGGGGCTTCTGCGGGAGCGTTTTCCCTTTGAGGAGAGCGCGGAAATCACGATGGAGGCCAATCCGGGCACGGTGGATGCGGAAAGCCTGAGGCTTTTACGGGAAGCGGGTTTTAACCGTCTGAGCTTCGGGTGCCAGAGCGCCGAGGATGAGGAATTGCAGCGGCTGGGCAGAATCCACAGCTGGAAGGATTTTCTGATGAGCTGGGGGCTGGCCCGGGCGGCGGGCTTTGAAAATCTGAATCTTGACCTGATGTCCGGACTGCCCGGGCAGACCGCCGCGTCCTGGGAGCGGACTCTCCGGCGGGCCGCAGAGCTTCAGCCGGAGCATATCTCTGCATACAGTCTGATCCTGGAAGAAGGCACTCCTTTTTACCGGGAGCGGGAAAGCCTCGATTTGCCTGACGAGGAGGAAGAGAGAGAGATGTACGAATGTACCGGGGAGATTCTCGGGGAATACGGGCTGCTCCAGTATGAAATCTCCAACTACGCCAGAAAAGGGTATGAGTGCCGGCACAATCTGGGCTACTGGACGGGGAAGGACTACCTGGGGCTGGGCCTTGGCGCTTCGTCTCTGCTGGAGGGCGTGCGCTTTCATAACACGCAGGATATGAAGGAGTATCTCGCCTCCGGCGGTTGCACGGAGCAGCTGCGCATAGTGGACGAGCGGCTGAGCCGGGAGGAACGGCAGGCGGAATTCATGATCCTGGGGCTGCGGCTGATTGCCGGCGTTTCAGAGCTGGAGTTTGAAAAAAGGTTCGGACAGCCGCTGGCGGAGGTATACAGTGAACAGATTGAGAAATATCGGAAGCTGGGGCTTCTGAAAAAAGAGAATGGCAGGATCGCCCTGACCCGGCGGGGGATTTCCCTCAGTAATACGGTAATGGCGGATTTCCTGCCTTGAGCGGTCCGTGAAAAACTATCTTAATGTCAGAAAAGGGCTGGCGTAAAAGGCTGATTGAAAGAGTGGTAAGCCATCAGATACAGCGATAATCCCCGGGATTATTGCCGTATCTGATGGCTGTTTGCGTTTCAAAATCGCTTTTGCGCCGGCCCTTTTTCTGCCCGCCTTTTTGCTCTTTTGGAAAAATATGGTATAATAGTCCGGTATCTATGTCGAAGGGCGGCGAAAGATGCCGTCTGCCTGAGAAAGATGATGAGAGCATGAAAAGACAATATCTGGAAATGAATGTGTATGATGCGCTGCAGAAACGGTTCGAATTTCTGTTTCGGGAGTTTGACAATATTTACATATCCTTCAGCGGCGGAAAGGACAGCGGCGTACTGCTGAATCTGCTGCTGGACTACAGGAGAGAGCACTGCCCGGACCGGGTGATCGGCGTGTTTCATCAGGATTTCGAGGCGCAGTATACCGTAACGACAGAATATATTACGCGGCTACCGGATCCGGCGGAATGGCGTCTCCAACTACACGCTGGATAAAAAATCCAGGGTGATTTTTCTGGAAAAAATCCCCGACGATACGGATGATATTAAAAGCACCAGGGATGTGCCCAGCTGGAAACGGATGTGCTACTGCATTCTCAAAAATGATCATACCTGCCGTTTTATGGGGGTTGGCCTGAACCGGCAGGAGCAGAAACGGATCGACCTGATGAAGCGAAAATATGGAGAGATGATCAATGAGCGATAAGAATTTTACAAGTCCTGCATATCATATTATAGCGGTGCCATTTGAGAAAATTGTGCCGAATACTTACAATCCGAACCGGATTGCGCCGCCTGAGATGAAGCTTTTATATGACAGCATCCGGGAGGATGGCTATACCATGCCGATCGTCTGCTATTACGCGAAGGCCAAAGATCTGTATGTGATTGTGGACGGGTTTCACAGGCACCGTAATAGCTACAAAAAGAACAAATGTTTGCATGACGTATGGATGTATGATATGATACAGACATGTCAATGATTATAAGAAGAAATACAGAGGAGATACCATGGCAGAGAAACAGGGCAAACAGTTCATTAAAATAAGAGGAGCCGCTGAAAACAATCTGAAAAATCTGGATGTGGACATACCGCGGAATGAGTTCGTGGTGCTGACCGGCCTGTCCGGTTCCGGCAAGAGCTCCCTGGCCTTTGATACGATCTATGCGGAGGGGCAGCGGCGGTATATGGAGAGTCTTTCCTCCTATGCGCGCCAGTTCCTGGGCCAGATGGAGAAGCCTAACGTGGAGAGCATCGAGGGGCTTCCGCCGGCTATTTCCATTGACCAGAAATCCACCAACCGGAATCCCCGCTCTACAGTGGGTACCGTGACGGAAATTTACGATTATTTCCGTCTTCTTTATGCACGGATCGGCATTCCCCATTGCCCGAAGTGCGGCAGGGAGATCAGCCGTCAGACCGTGGATCAGATGGTGGACAAAATCATGGCGCTGCCGGAGCGTACCCGCATCCAGCTGCTGGCACCGGTAGTCCGTGGACGGAAGGGGCGGCATGAAAAGGTGCTGGAGCAGGCCAAGCGCAGCGGCTACGTCCGGGTGCGGGTGGATGGCAATCTCTATGAGCTGACGGAAGAGATTAAGCTGGATAAGAACCAGAAGCATAATATTGAGATTGTGGTGGACCGCCTGGTAGTGAAGCCGGGGATTGAAAAGCGTCTGACCGATTCCATTGAGACGGTGCTGGGGTTGTCGGAGGGTCTGCTGATGGTGGACACCATGGACGAGCAGATTCATACCTACAGCCAGAGCTTTGCCTGTCCGGACTGCGGAATCAGCATGGAGGAGATCGAGCCCCGGAGCTTTTCTTTTAACAATCCTTTCGGCGCCTGTCCGGAATGCTACGGGCTGGGCTATAAGATGGAATTTGCCGAAGAGCTGATGATTCCGAATCCGAGTCTCTCTATCAATCAGGGGGCAATCGTAGTGCTGGGCTGGCAGTCCTGCACGGAAAAGGGCAGCTTCACCAGGGCTGTTCTGGAAGCGCTGGCGGAGGCTTATCATTTTTCGCTGGATACGCCGTTCTGCGATTATCCGAAGGAAATTCACGACGTGCTGATCTACGGAACCGGCGGACGGAGTATAAAAGTCCATTACAAAGGCCAGAGGGGCGAGGGCGTCTACGACGTGGCCTTTGAGGGCCTGATCAAAAATGTGGAACGCCGTTACCGGGAGACCGGCTCCGAGAGCAGCCGTCAGGAATATGAATCCTTTATGCGGATCACGCCCTGTCCGGCATGTAAGGGACAGAGGCTGAAAGCTACCTCTCTGGCCGTGACGGTGGGAGGAAAGAATATATATGAAGTAACAAATCTGTCTGTGGAAAAGCTGCAGAAATTTCTGGAGGAGCTGGAGCTCACAGACCAGCAGAAGCTGATCGGCAAGCAGATTCTGAAGGAGATACGTGCGAGGGTGGGCTTTCTGGCTAATGTGGGTCTGGAATATCTGACGCTGTCCCGTGCCACCGGAACGCTGTCCGGCGGAGAAGCTCAGCGCATCCGGCTGGCCACCCAGATCGGCTCCGGTCTGGTGGGAGTGGCCTATATCCTGGATGAACCCAGTATCGGCCTGCATCAGCGGGACAATGACAAGCTGCTGGCCACGCTGCGTCGGCTCCGAGATCTGGGCAACACGCTGATCGTGGTGGAGCACGACGAGGACACCATGCGGGCCGCGGACTGCGTGGTGGATATCGGGCCGGGTGCCGGAGAGCATGGCGGAGAGCTGGTGGCTATCGGTACGGCGGAGGACCTGATGAAAAACGAGCGCTCCATTACGGGGGCATATTTAAGCGGCCGCCTGAAAATCCCGGTTCCGGAGGAGCGCAGGAAGCCTTCAGGATGGCTGAAGGTGAAAGGCGCCTCGGAAAATAATCTGAAAAATATTGATGTGGAATTTCCGTTGGGTGTTATGACATGTGTCACAGGAGTTTCCGGTTCCGGCAAAAGCTCACTGGTCAATGAAATTCTGTACAAACGGCTGGCCCGCGATCTGAACAGAGCCCGCCTGATTCCCGGAAAGCATAAGAGCATTGAAGGAGAGGAGCAGCTGGACAAGGTCATCAATATCGACCAGTCCCCCATCGGGCGGACGCCCCGTTCCAATCCGGCTACTTATACAGGCGTATTCGATATGATCCGGGATTTGTTTGCGGCAACTTCGGACGCCAGAGCCCGGGGCTATAAAAAGGGACGCTTCAGCTTCAATGTCAAAGGCGGCCGCTGCGAAGCCTGCGGCGGCGACGGAATCCTGAAAATTGAGATGCATTTTCTGCCCGACGTCTATGTGCCCTGCGAAGTCTGTCAGGGAAAACGGTATAACCGGGAGACTTTGGAGGTAAAATACAAGGGGAAAAGCATTTACGATGTACTGAATATGACTGTGGAGGAGGCGCTGGAATTTTTTGACCACGTCCCTTCCATCCGCAGGAAAATAGAGACTCTGAATGATGTGGGACTTTCCTATATCCGTCTTGGCCAGCCCTCCACCACGCTGTCCGGAGGTGAGGCACAGCGGATCAAGCTGGCGGCGGAGCTGTCCAAGCGGAGCACGGGAAGAACTATATACATCCTGGATGAGCCTACCACGGGCCTGCATTTTGCGGATGTCCACAAGCTGGTGGATATTCTGAAGCGGCTGTCCGAGGGAGGCAACACCGTCATTGTGATTGAACACAACCTGGATGTTATCAAGACAGCCGATTATATTATCGACATCGGCCCGGAGGGAGGAGACCGGGGCGGCACGGTCATTGCCCGCGGCACTCCGGAGGAAATCGCGTCGAATCCGGTCTCCTATACGGGGCAGTATGTCAGAAAATATCTGTAAAAAGTGCTTTCCTTTGCCCCTGTATTTGAGTATAATCAGTGTGTGAGGGGGTACATGTTGCTGGAACGGAAAGGGGATTATTATGGCAGCTGCGACAGATATCGGAATCGACCTGGGAACGGCCAGTATTCTGGTGTACGCGAAAGGAAAAGGAATTGTACTGAAAGAGCCATCCGTTGTGGCTTATGATAAAGATGCGGATAAGGTAAAAGCCATTGGAGAGGAAGCACGGCAGATGATCGGGCGTACGCCCGGAAATATTATGGCAATCCGGCCTCTGCGGCAGGGAGTAATTTCTGATTATGTAATTACGGAAAAAATGCTCCGCTATTTTATCCAGAAGGCTATGGGACGCCGGGGATTTCGGAAACCCCGGATAGTGATCTGCGTTCCAAGCGGCGTCACCGACGTGGAACGGCGGGCGGTGGAAGAGGCCACTTACCAGGCCGGCGCACGGGAAGTAACCATTGTTGAAGAACCCATTGCGGCGGCTATTGGCGCGGGTATTGACATAACCCGTCCCTGCGGCAATATGATCGTGGATATCGGCGGCGGCACGACCGATATTGCAGTGATTTCCCTGGGAGGCATTGTGGTATCTACTTCTATACGGGTAGCCGGAGATGATTTTAACGAGGCGATCATCCGTTATGTACGAAAAAATCACGGCCTGTTCATCGGAGAACAGACAGCGGAAGCCGTCAAGATCCGGATCGGGACAGCCTACCGGCAGGCCGAGAACATGACCATGGAGATTAAGGGCCGCAATGTGGTGACGGGACTTCCCAAAACCGTTACGCTCACTTCGGAGGAGATAAGGGAAGCATTGCTGGACGCGGTCAGCCAGATCGTGGATGCTGTGCATAATGTGCTGGAAAAGACCCCGCCGGAGCTGGCGGCTGACGTATCAGAGCGGGGAATTGTTCTGACCGGCGGCGGCGCGCTGCTGGACGGATTGGAGGAAATAATCAGCGAGAGAACCGGCATCAATACCATGACAGCGGAAAATCCGGCCATGGTGGTAGCTTTGGGAACCGGGCAGTACGTGGAAATTATGTCGGAGTTCGAACGCAGATAATACAAGATGAAAGAAAAAATAGAAGGATATGTAGAACATATCGTATATAGAAATGACGAAAACGGTTATACTGTTCTAAATCTGAGCGCGGGCAAAGAAGAAATCACCTGTGTGGGCAGTTTTCAATCCATTCATGAGGGGGAATATCTGACGGCGGAAGGGCAATATACCGTTCATACCACCTATGGACGGCAGTTCCAGGCGGACAGGTATGAGATACAGCTGCCGAAGAACGGCGCAGCGCTGGAGCGGTATCTGGGCAGCGGAGCAGTCAAGGGGATTGGCGCTGCTCTGGCATCACGGATTGTACAGCGCTTTGGAGAGGATACGCTCCGCATCATGGAGGAGGAACCGGAGCGTCTGGCGGAAATTAAAGGAATCAGTGAGCGGAAAGCGCGGGAGATAGGAGAGCAGATGATCGAAAACTCCCAGATGCAGAATGCTATGATTTTTCTGGCACAGTACGGTATTTCGCTGACTCTGGGTATTAAAATCTACAATCAGTATCAGGATATGCTGTATCAGGTGCTCCGGGAGAATCCCTATAAGCTGGCGGAGGATATCCAGGGTGTCGGCTTTAAAATCGCAGATGAAATCGCAGGCCGGGCAGGAATACGGGCGGATTCAGAGTACCGGATTCGAAGCGGCCTTTTTTACACGCTGAGCCGGGCCGGGGCCGAGGGGCATCTGTATCTGCCCCGGGAGGAGCTTCTTGAGCGCGCGGCAGCCCTGCTGGGGTTGGACACCGGGATTCTGGATAAACATCTGACGGATCTCTCCATTGATCGGAAGATTGTATTGAAGGAACAGAAAAAGGGCGACGGTGAATCCAATGTAATCGTCTACAGCAGTCAGTCCTATTTTCTGGAGCTCAATACCGCGAGGATGCTGCAGGAACTGAATATTGTCTGTGAAAGCGGCGGCGATGCGGTGGAAAAACGGATTGCTGCGCTGGAGGCTTCAGACGGTATCAGCCTGGATGAAAAGCAGAAAGCGGCGGTAGCCGCCGCCGTGCGGAACGGGCTGATGATTCTCACAGGCGGCCCGGGCACAGGAAAGACTACTACTATCAATACCATGATCCGATATTTTGAGGCAGAGGACATGGAGATTGCCCTTGCCGCCCCCACCGGTCGGGCTGCCAAACGGATGACAGAAGCTACGGGATATGAGGCTTCCACAATTCACAGGCTGCTGGAACTGTCAGGGGTCGTGGAAGAAGCTTCAGAGGACGTCCGCTTTGAACGGAATGCAGATCATCCGCTGGAAGCAGATGTAATTATCATTGACGAGATGTCCATGGTGGATATTTATCTGATGCATGCCCTTCTTTCGGCCGTAGTGCCCGGCACCCGGCTGATTCTGGTGGGAGATATGAATCAGCTTCCCAGCGTGGGGCCGGGAAGCGTCCTGCGGGATATAATCCGTTCGGAAGCGTTTCCGGTGGTAGAGCTGACACACATTTTCCGGCAGGCGTCGGAAAGTGATATCGTGGTTAACGCGCACAGGATTCATGCGGGGCTGCCTGTGGCGCTGGATAATCACAGCCGGGATTTCTTTTTCCTACGGAGGACAGACATTCCGGTGATTCAGAAGGTGGTCTTGACGCTGGTTTCCCAGAAGCTGCCCCGGTATGTGGATGCCCGCCCGCAGGATATTCAGGTGCTCTGCCCCATGAGAAAAGGGCCGCTGGGGGTAGAAAATCTGAATCTGATACTGCAGAAATATCTGAATCCGCCGTCTCCGGAGAAAGCAGAACAGGCGGTAGGTTCCGGCGTGTTCCGTGTGGGCGATAAGGTTATGCAGATCAGAAATGATTATCAGCTGGAATGGGAAATACGGGGAAAATACGGGATCGCCGCCCAAAAAGGACTGGGCGTATTTAACGGCGATCTGGGAGTTATTACTTCTATTAATTCATTTGGAGAACTTTTGACGGTGGAATATGAAGAAGGCCGGTTTGTGGACTATACCTTCAAACAGCTGGACGAGCTGGAGCTGGCTTATGCTACCACCATACATAAGGCCCAGGGCAGCGAATATCCGGCAGTGGTCATACCGCTGCTGGGCGGCCCCAGGATGCTTATGACCAGGAATCTGCTGTATACGGCAGTGACCCGGGCCAGAAAGTGCGTGGTTCTCACCGGGAGCGCGGAGACCTTTCAGGCGATGATTGAAAATCAGACGGAAGAGAACCGGTACACGACGCTGGATCAGCGAATTCGGGAAGCTGCCGGCTGGGAACAGGAGAGAAAAAACGCCTGGCAGAAATGACGGAAGGGCATATCGGGAAGAGAGATCGGGGAGAAAGGACGGACTGTGAAAAAAATAATCCGGGCCGGGCTGGATGTGCTGTACCCCAGGCGCTGTCCCGTCTGCGACGGCCTGCTGGGAAAACGGGAGCCGCTGATCTGCAGAAAGTGTGCGGAGAAGCTGGAATTTCTGAAGCAGCCCTTATGTTTCCGGTGCGGGAAGCCGCTGGAGCAGAAGGAAAGGGAGTACTGCGGGGACTGCAGGAAGATTCGCCACTGGTATGAAAGAGGTTTCGCGCCTTTTTCATACCGGGGAATCATGCAGCAATCCGTGATGCGCTTTAAGTACGGAGGCCGCGCGGAATACGCGGGCTTTTATGCGGCTGCCGTTCTGGAGTACGGGCGTGAGCTGCTGAGCCGCTGGAGGCCGGAAGTGTTGATGCCCGTTCCGGTACATCCTGCGCGGCTGGCGCGGCGGGGGTACAATCAGGCGGAGCTGCTGGCACAGAAACTGTCTGAGCTGTGTGGAATTCCCATGGAGAGCCGGGCTGTCCTGCGGATGAAAAATACGAAAGCCCAGAAAAATCTGAGCAGTATGGAGCGAAAGAAAAATCTGGAGAATGCCTTTGCTCTGGTGAAAAGCTACAAACCGCCGGAAAGAATACTGGTGATAGATGATATCTATACTACCGGGAGCACTATAGACGGCATGGCTGCTCTGCTCTCAAAAAACGGTGCGAAAGCAGTGTATTTTGCCTGTATTACAGTCAGCCCGGGGGATTCTTTTTGAAAATTTCTTTGCAACCCCCCCGAAGTATGGTACAATAGACGCGAACGAGAGGGGAAACCTGTAGAATGCCGGAGAAATGCGGCGTCCCGCGGCATTGCGGAAAAGAGGAGTTCTGTGTATGATAGATGAGAAAAGGCTGCGTCTGATGATCAGACTGGCGCGCTACGAACAGAAAGACGGGAAAGAAGACCTGCGGATCAGCCGGTATTTTCGGAGAGACTACGTGGGGGCTGCTCTGCTGAAGAATTTTTTTCTTGCAACAATCGCTTACGTATTAATTCTTCTTCTGATCGTGATTGGCAATCTCGATCTTCTGATGGACAGTTTAAGCGACTGGAACCTGCAGCCGATTATTGCTGCAGTAATCCTGGGGTATCTGTTTACTCTGGGAATTTATTCGGTTATTACGTATACGCTGGCAAGGCTTCGGTATGCCAGAGCTCAGAAGAGCGTAAGGGCATATGGTGAAAGGCTGGAGCTTCTGGAGCAGATGTATAGCCGGGAGGACGGCGGCGATGACCAGAAGAAATCCAGAAGGAGGAAGAGATGACGATTTTTGACGAACTGCGTGAAAAACTGAAAGCTTTTTATGCCCGGTATGATGTTTATATCCTGCCGGTGCTGAAATTTGCCCTGGCTATGGTGGTATTTATCGGTATCAATAATATGCTGGGCTATCTGTCGTTTTTGAATAATCTGGCTGCGGTGGCAGTTTTGGCGCTTATCAGCGCATTTCTGCCGCTGAACGGTATGGTTGTGATCAGTATTTTTCAGATTGTACTGCATTGTTTTGGGGCTGGTATAGGCGTGGGAGCATTTGCGCTTGTTCTCTATCTGGTGATGGCTCTTCTCTATTTCCGGTTTGTGCCGGGAGACGGAGCAGCGCTCATGCTGACGCCGCTGGCTTTTGCTGTTCATATGCCGGCGGCAGTTCCGCTGGCTCTCGGACTTATAAAAGGGCCTGTTTCTGCCATATCGGCGGCGCTGTCCACTGTTTCCTGGTATTTTATTCTGATGGTAAACAGCATGAATGCGTCAGGGATTCTGAGTGATTCGCCGTTGGATGCGCTGCAGTCCATGGCTTCCGGCCTGACAGAGAACCAGGAGCTGTTTCTGGCGGTGATTGCTGCTGCACTTGTAGTCCTGGTGGTCAGCACTATCCGAAAGCTCTGCTCTACTTTTGCCTGGGAGATCGCTGTCGGGGCAGGAAGTGCCGTATATCTTCTGGTGATGGTTTTGGGGGCGCTTTTTATGCGGCTGGATATTGCCGCGCTGCCGCTGGTGGCAGGGACGGTGGGCGCTGCTGTTATTTCACTGATTCTGGAGTTTTTCGTTTATCGTGTAGATTATGCCCGAAGCCAGTATCTGCAGTTTGAGGATGATGATTATTATTACTACGTAAAGGCAATTCCGAAAATTGCTGCCTATTCGGGCAGCAGGCGTCGGAATGAGGAAGCTGCAGACAGATATTATGAACCGGCCATGTCGGAAGATGGGAGAAGCGCCGGGCGTCTGGCACAGGATATGACGGATATTCCGGATGTGCCTGAAAATCCTGCTGAAAAATTCGAAAACATTGATTTTGAGTCTAAGCTGGAAGATTCTCTGAAAGATCTATAAGGAGTTTATAGCCATCGCAGAAAGGAAGTGATGCTGTGGAGGAATTCTGGAGCTGGATCAGAATTCATATCATCAGCTGGCTGGTTCCGCCAAAGGCCGTTGAAGTCATAGACATTATACAGATCCTTGTGATTGCGTATTTTGTGTATCATCTGATACTGTGGGTGAAGAATACCCGGGCGTACACGCTGTTGAAGGGTATTCTTTTCATCGTGGCTTTTGCGATAATTGCCAATATACTGAACATGTCGGTTATTGTCTGGCTGATGAGTAATCTGAGCGTGGCGGCTATCACTGCGGTGGTCATTATTTTTCAGCCGGAACTTCGGAAGGTGCTCGAGCAGATGGGCCATAAGAATCCTTTTTCCTCCCTGCTTTCCATGGGAAAAGGGACAGAGGACAATCTGCGGTTTACGGACCAGACCATCAATGAACTGGTACGGGCCAGCTTTGAAATGGGCGAGGTCAAGACCGGAGCCCTGATAGTAGTGGAAAAAGACGTGCGGCTGGAGGAATATGAGAAAACCGGCATTCCTGTGGATGCGGTTCTGACAAGCCAGCTGCTGATCAATATTTTTGAGCACAACACGCCCCTGCACGACGGGGCGGTGATCGTGCGGGATAACCGGGTGACGGCAGCGACATGCTATCTGCCCCTGTCCGATAATATGGAGCTGAGCAAAAATCTGGGCACTCGCCACAGAGCCGGCGTGGGCATCAGCGAAGTCAGCGATTCCCTGACAATCATTGTATCGGAGGAGACGGGCAATGTTTCCTATGCGATGGAAGGAGAGCTACATACGGCTGTTACTCCCAGCGAGCTGAAGGAGCAGCTTCATAAGATACAGAAAATATATCAGGTTGACAATTCCAGATTCTGGAGAAAGGGGCGGTATAAAGGTGAAAACAAATCTGCTCAGTAAGCTGACCAAGAATCTGGCGCTGAAGATTATCTCGATCATTATAGCGATTGTAATCTGGTATGTGGTGGTGGATTTTAACGATCCCATTGAGACAGAGAGCTACAACGTACAGGTGGAGGTGCTGAATCCCACTTACGTGGCAAATGGAAAAGAGATATACCGGATTGAGGATGAATACAGGAGCGTGACCGTGTACATAACGGCGAACCGTTCCAGGCTGGAGAGAATCCAGGCAAATAATATCCGGGTGACGGCGGATCTGACGGAGATCGTGGATTTCAGTACAGACCCCGTTATGGTGCCCCTGCGGGTGAGCTGCGCGGGCTTCAGCCAGAGCGAGATGACGATCTCCCGGACGACGATACCGATCATCATAGAAAACGTAACCAGCCGGGAATTCCCGATCGCGGCATCTGCCGGCACCACCGTGCCCGGAAGCGAATACGAGGTGGGAACCCTGACGCCGAACCCCGATCAGGTGACTATCAGCGGGCCGGAGTCCATCATCAATCAGATCGATACCGTAGTGGCGGAGGTCAATGTGACCGGAATGGTGCAGAACGGCACCCTGTCCGCGGACCTGATATTGTACGATGAGAATCAGGTGGAAATTTCCGATGCCACCATAGAAGAAAATCTGACCTTTAACGGCAACGCGACGCTGGATGTGGAAGTAGATGTGGAGCTGTGGCGGAGGCAGTCGGGCGTTACTCTGGATGTGAATTACAGCGGTACCCCGGCGGACGGCTACCAGGTGGGCACCATTACCACTACGCCGGATGAGATCGCCGTCGTAGGAAGCGAAGAGGCGCTGGCGGCGCTGGCACAGCAGGGAAATGCCATCACGGTTCCGGCAGAGCTGGTGTCTGTGGCAGGCGCCAGTTCCGATCTCAGCGAGGAAGTGAAACTTTCGGATCTGCTGCCGGAGGACATGAGGCTGGCAACCAATACCAGAGAAACTGCTACGGTCAATGTGGCCATACTGCCTGACGGCAGCCAGGAATTCGAGCTGGACGTGACGAATATAGAGACGGCCGGCCTGGCCTCCGATCTGACAGTGGCGTACGACCAGTCGGAGCTGACGCTGCGGATTCAGGCCGATGACGGCGAGAGTCTGAGCGCGCTGGACATGACGCGGGTGACGGCACGCATTGATCTTGCCGGAAAAGACGTCGGGGATTATACGGTTCCGGTCAGCATCACGCTGCCTCAGGGCTACAGGCTGGTAAACGACGTGAGCATCAGCGTACATCTGCGGGAGCGGGCGTCAGCCTCCAGTGAGTCGGCGGACAGCGGATAAGCCGGAAGAAAGCCGGGCAGTCCCGGCGGATACGCGACAGAATAACTGACAGAAAACAGGGAGGTATAGAAATGATCAGCAAAAAAATAAAAATAACAAATCCATCAGGTCTGCACCTGCGCCCGGCAGGCAATCTGTGCAATACGGCGGTACAGTATAAATGCAAAATTACGTTTGATTATGACGGCGGAAACGCTAATGCCAAGAGCGTGCTGAGCGTATTGGGCGCCTGTGTGAAATGCGGAGATGAAATCAATCTGATCTGCGACGGCGAGGATGAAGAAGAGGCGATGAAGGCGATGACGGAGGCCATCGAGGGCGGCCTGCAGGAGACAGAGACTCCTCTGAAATAAAGGCCTGGAGGCACATTTATGCGAAAAAAAATGAAAAGATTTGTATGTGCAGTAGCAGCCATAATTACAGGGCTGCTGAGCTGCTGTCAGGTCTTTGCGGCCGTGGACACCTCGGCGGTATTCGAACTGACATCCAATACCTGGGAAAACTGGCCGCAGGCTCCTGATATCCAGGGGGATACGGCTGTGGTGATGGATCTGGATACAGGGGCCGTCCTGTATGACAAGGGAAAAGACGCAGAACGCTATCCGGCCAGTATTACGAAAATTATGACTTCTCTTCTGATACTGGAGAACTGCAGCGATATGAACGCCCAGGTGACCATGACGGAGACAGGAATGGCGGATGCCTATTCCGGCAGCTCCAATGTAAATCCCACCCTCGGCGAAGTCTTTACAGTAGAACAGTGCCTGCA
>DVJR01000088.1 GCA_018716575.1 Candidatus Scatomonas merdavium
GGCGTGCGGGACTGCCGTGCCGCCCGGGGAGCGGCATATCCCTGCTGAAAACTGCCCTGCGGATAGCCTCCGGTCTGGCCATAGGGACCACTGGCCTGACCATGGGGGCCGCCTGCCTGGGGTCGGGAAACCGGTTCGCCGCACTGGGGGCAGAACTGTGACCAATCGTTCAGTTGTGTGCCGCATCTTTTGCAGAATCTCATTTTTTTAAACCCTCCCTCATAAACATATTACAGACTCAGTATATCCAGATACCATATGCCGTCTATTTCAATTACGTTCAGGCTGTATTCCGGGCTGAAGCGTTCGCCGTCAGCTGTAATCTCTGCGTCAAGCTTCAGCTCATAAGCGTCTGTGATGTCCGGCGTGATGTTAAAATTGTAGGAATAATCCTCTATCAGATCATCCAGGTCATCAGAGTCCAGATGATCCCTGTCCGTAATGTGATAGGAAACATCGATACTGGAATACTGATCAAATCCGGAAAACACATAATATTCCAGAGCTTCAGCCAGTTCCTGCTCACTGTCGTAATAGTCCGTCTGCAGATCAATGAACTCATCCGGAAGAACATCGATAATCATCTGTCCATCCTGCTGCTCTATGGAAGCCATCAGCTGCTGTACCGGATATTCATAAGAAGAACCGGTTGATTTGCCTCCGCCAAAGTTCAGAATACCCGACTGGAACAGCAGAAATATGATGCCGCCGATCAGGGCCGCAATCACCAGCAAAAGAATCAGGACCAGTTTACCGGAACCTTTCTTGCCGGTTTCTGTGCCGGATGCGCTGCCGGAACTGTTATATCCGAAGCCATAATCGAAAGACGGCTGTGCCTGGTTCTGCTGCGGAAAAGGCTGAACCGGAGGAATATTTCTATTTTCCTGGCTTTCGTTTTCGGCAGCAGCAGATGCGGCAGGGCCGGAATTTGTGCCGGGAACTGCCTGTGCGGATAAAGGGTTGCCGCATTTGGAGCAGAATTTTGTACCTTCCGGTACGGGAGAACCGCATTTTTCACAAAATTTCATAATTTCACCTCCTACGTACGATAGCGCGGGAGGATGCAGCCGAATGCCGGATATGGCTATTCCCCGGTACACTTTCTCCCGATTTCTTAAATTATAGCATGGTAAAAATGGGGTGGCAATAAGGAGCGGCATCGGAGAAATGAAAAAGCGGCGGGAAATATTATCAGAAAATTCATGAATTAATACAAAATTAAACTGTTAGAATAATCTGAAAATTATTATAATACAAAAATAATAATAAAAATTAAAAAATGTGTTGACAAATAGAAGATGATCTGCTATGATACAACCATAGAAAAGAAAAAGAACATACCTGATATAGAAGATCAGGTAAGGAAAAAAAGAAGGAGGTACAGTCCAATGGGAAAGCCAGAATTTATCCTTCAATATGAGAGTGGTATTGCATAGCAGTTCCCCGCAAGAAAGACCTTTTATAAGTGAGAAAAAAGGAAGATCATCATCAACGGTATTTACGATATGATGAAATACATGAAAGGTAATATGAAGCTGGCACTCATATTGAATACATACCACAAAAATAATAAAAAGATTTTCTGAACCGTGTAAAGAAACGGGAAAGAAAAAGTGCTTCTGTTATATGAATCGGAAATGCAATAAAGGGAAAAAGAGTGATTATACCATCTATTCGAATAATTCGTTGAAAAATACGAAAGAGGGATTGCATGAAGAGGTTATATAACCGAACTACTTGATAATTATAAGACGAGAAATTATAATTTGAAACTTTTTATTATCAGATAGATAAACATATGAACTTTCTAAGTAAGCTGTTAAATGGATTTTGTGAAACCTGATAAAGGAGAAGCGAAGGAAATAAGAAGCTTGCGAGCAGGGAATAAAAAGAGATCGTCGAAAGATGAAAGAAAATAAAAAAATATAAAAGAAGAAAGAGGATACAATTGAATAAAGAAGAACATTAGAACAGCCGTTTTATCAGGAAAAACCGAGAAAGGTGTCCGGTAGAGCGGCTGTTATCATTCTGCCAAAAAATGCTTGACAATGGTGAAAGTATGACGCATCATGGAAGGACATGAAGAAGAGAGGAATGCGGAATGATAATCAGATGGGGTCCGGAAAATATTATAGAAGAGAATGATCAGTTCCTTGTGGTCTATAAACCGGCAGGCCTTGCCGTACAGAGCGGAAGGGCCAGTCAGACGGATCTTGAACATCTTCTGCTG
Organism: Candidatus Scatomonas merdavium; assembly: GCA_018716575.1. Lineage (GTDB taxonomy): Bacteria > Bacillota > Clostridia > Lachnospirales > Lachnospiraceae > Scatomonas > Scatomonas merdavium. The sequence continues at coordinate 2,231 of DVJR01000088.1, forward strand.
AATTATCTGGCTGACAGGAGAGGAGATGCCAGAGCCAGCTCCCCGCGGATATTCGTGATTCACCGGTTGGATCAGCCGGTGGAGGGGATAATGGTTTTTGCCAAAACCGCCGGGGCCGCAGCTGCACTCTCCAGTCAGATTCAGAAACAGCAGATAACGAAAGAATATGTGGCGGTTGTCGGAGGCATTCCGAATGAACGGGAAGGAAGGCTGACAGACTGGCTTCGGAAGGATGGGAAGACAAATGCGGCCAGGGTAGTGCAGCCAGATGTACCAGGAGCAAAAAAGGCAGTGCTGGAATACCGGTGTCTGGAGAAGCTGCCGGAGGGAAGAGCGCTGCTTGGGATCCGCCTGCTGACAGGACGGCATCATCAGATCAGAGCCCAGATGGCTCACGCCGGTTGGCCTCTGCTGGGAGATCAGAAATACAATCCGAAGGCAGATGCCAATAAAAAAGATTTTCCTGCCCTGTGTGCTTTCCGACTGACTTTTCGGCATCCGAGGACTGGGAAAAGGGTATCGTACCAGACAGAGCCGAAAGGGCAATGGTTTCGGGAGTGCAAATTTTTTCTTAATGGTTTCTTAAATTCGGAGGAAAAGCTCCCTGAAAGTATAGACTAATTTTTCCATTCGTGTATAATGGGTATAAAATCAGAAGCCTTGAGAGGACGTAAGACATGAAGGGGAAAATAGCGGGGATCGTATTGCTGAGTCTGAGCGTAACTGTGACGACAGCCTGCGGCAGAGAGCCTGTGGAAGAAAAAAGCGCGTCTGGTGAGGAAGATGTGGAGATTACGCTGCCTGAGGACTCTGAACTGACTGTTGATTATACATCAGTAGAGGGAGTTTATGCGGAAAAAGGGTTTTATCTGGCTATCGTGGCCAAAAATCTGGACTCCGGCTACAGCGATGCCGTGAAAAAGGGCGCTTCCTGCGCCATTGAAGATATTAATGAAAAACTGGGATATGAGGGAGACGAGAAAGTATATATGACCTTTGAAGGGCCGCCTGACAGCATAGACATTGACAGTCAGATTAACACTGTGGATGCAGTGCTGGCGGAAAATCCCGGCGCTCTTTGTCTGGCCGCAATTGATGTGCAGTCCTGCCAGGCCCAGTTGGAGACGGCAAAGGATAATGGAATCCCGGTAGTAATACTGGATTCTGGCGTGGACAGTGACCTGGTTGCATGTTCTTGCGTAACGGACAATCGGGCGGCTGCTGCCGAAGCAGCGGAGAGGCTATGTGAAGCCATTGGAGACAGCGGACAGGTAATTATTATGTCCCACGCCCAGAGCGCGGAGACCAGCGAAGACCGGATAGCGGGCTTCCGGAAGGAGCTGCAGGATAATCATCCGGATGTAGATCTGGTGAATATTTCTTACGAAAATGAAGAACAGAGCATAGAGGATATGCTTCTGGAGGCGCTGGAGGAGTATCCGGATACGGCAGGAATTTTCTGCACAAATGAGAATGTGACGGAGAGCGTTCTGGAGACAGTGGGGCGGCTTGAAGATAAAGAGATAAAAATTGTCGGCTTTGATGCGGGAGAGGTGCAGATTCAGGCGATCAGAGATGGCAGGGAATATGGAACTGTCTGCCAGAATCCCTACGGCATGGGTTATGCGGCAGTGGTGGCCGCTCTTCGAGCAGCGTCCGGACAGACAGTGGATAACTGGATTGATCCGGGATATCAGTGGGTAGACCGGAGTAATATTGATGTGGAAGAAAACAAAAAATATCTGTATTTATGAGACAGAAAGAAAGTCCGCTGTGTGGCGGGCTTTCTTTCTGTCTGAGGGCAGGCGGTCAGGACTTGTCTTCCTGATTTTGTTCCCGGAAAATTTCGGAGACTTCCTGAGAAAGCTGGCTTCGCACATCGGACAGATCCAGCGGCGATTTTCCTGCGGATGAGGAGACTTCCGAAGCTCCGGAGAGAGCACCGGGAGAAGGGAGGGGCTGTCCGGAGGAAGGATTCTGAGCCGGGCCGGGCTGCCGGACGAAAGGCTTCCGGGGCGGATATGCCTGTTCAACAGAAGCATTCCGGGGCGGATATGCCTGTTCAACAGAAGCATTCTGGGGCGGATAGGGCTGTCTGGCAGAGGCGTTTCTGTCTGAAGAAGGTTTTCCGATGGAAGCGGCGGTTTTATCCGATTGCCGGTTCTTCTGTTTCTTTTGAAGCTTTCTTTTTCTGTTCTGTTCTTTTTCTCTCTTCTTTTCTTTTTTATTCCTTTTCGCGTTTTTCTTTTTGGATTTGCGTCTGTGAGCCTGCCGCTTCTTCTCTTCTTTCCGATCACGTCGGAGCTGTTCGTCCTCCTGCTGCCAGTATTTTTTGCTTTTCCAGGGCTTTAGCTGTACCAGGATTCCGAGGGCAGAGAAAAGAATGGTCAGAAGAGCCACAGGCAGCGCTCCCTGCATGCTCGTCAGCAGCGATAAAAACCAGGCGGCGGCCCAGCCGCCCCCGATGGCAGTGGCCAGCGAAACGGTAATCCGTTCTTTGGCCAGTGCGAAAATACCGACCGCGATGCCGATAATGATGTAAATGATCAGGGCAGCGCCTGTGTGCAGGGGAAGAAGCTGCCAGAGTGTGAAGGCTGTGAGGCCGGTGCACAGAAGAAGCAGGCCGATCCGGTACAGCAGAAAGGCCAGAAAGGCGAATGCTATGCCGATGATCAGGGCGGCGATCAGAGCAACCTGAGCGGACTGCTGCAGGTAGGCGCAGATACAGAGGCCGGCGAAAGCGCCGAGCAGAAATCCGGCCAGAACGCTCCACAGCTTTCTGAGCTTATAGCCGAAGAAACAGTTGAGAAGGGCGATGATAAGCCCTGCGGTCCAGATATATCTGCCATAAATATCAAAGAAAAGGTCTATCAGGCCGAGCTGACGGGCCAGTTCATAGATGACGGCGAGATTGTCCATGATATCACACTCCTTTATGGAAACAGTTCCGGATAGTTTACATATTCTGGTATACGGGTGATTGTAAACCAGAACGGGGTATCTTGGCAAGAAAATTCACAGATTTTTAAGAAAACCCGGAGAAAAGACTATCGTATGCAGGAAGCGGGCGGGAAAGCTGTCACAGATCCGGAACGGCCGGCATATTATATAGAGAAAACAACCGATGGAGCCTATCTGATGTTTTATGAAAAGCCAATGCCATTTTATATGGCCTATCCTGTTCCCTGGCTGTTTGATCAGGAAAAGGAGCAGGACAGAGATCTGCAGGTGATGAAATCCTTCTATTCTGCCAGGGCCGCCCGGATTCAGGAGCTGGCGGAGCAGGAATGCGACCGGATGGAATATGACGGGAGTATGATGTTTGACGATTATCCGGATCATCTGATGATGCGGAAGATCTGCCGCAGAATCCGTGAAGAGCTGTCTGAGGACGCCGGAGAGATGGAGGCAATGCACAGAAACAGCCGGGAGGACAGCGGCCTGGATGATCTGATCGGCGTTATGCTGTATAATGAGATGTATCGCAGAAGATGTCGGCGCAGACGATGCCGGAGATTTTTTTAAATTTACGGTTGCTGATTTTACGTAAACCCATTACAATAGAAGCATGCGAAAAATAACTCCACGGGACGGAAAAGGAGAAGGGACCTTTGAAGGCCTGTGGTTCTGATAAAAGGTGTGCAGGGGAGCATTTGAAAATGAAAAAAATTCTGATAAAAGCAGGAGTGCTGGTCGGGGTATTCCTGGCTGCTGTGATTGTTTTTTCCGGGCTTATGAACCGGGAAGAGGTGGAAAAAACGAAGTTGATGGAAAATCCGACGCTGCCTGTTCTATATATGGCAGAAAATGGTACGGCGGTTAACCGGATGCTGGGGTACCGCCGGGAGGTGGACGAGGCGACAGAACGGGGAAGCCTGACTCTTCTGCCTACAGACCGGACTCTGAGCATTCTGCTGAATCCCTGCGGCAGTACGGTGGAAGGGATAAGCTATCAGGTAACGTCATTGGAGGACGGAAGCCTGGTGGAGAACGGCACGGTAAAAAATCCTGTGGAAGAGGGGGACAGCGGACAGCAGACAGCCTCTTTTCAGATTCAGACGCCGATACTGATGAATCAGGAGTATATGCTGCGTTTTACAGTGGATATCGGGCAGGATACGCCGGTATATTATTATACACGGCTGGTTCAGAGAAGCGGGCTGGATGTGAGCGGGTATCTGGAATTCGTGCAGAATTTCAGCGAAAGCTGTCTGAATAAAGAGACCTCCGGAGAACTGAGCTCATATCTGGAGCCGGACAGCACGGCGAGCAACAGCAGTTTTTATAATGTGACAATTCATTCCAGCCTGGATCAGGTGACCTGGGGAAGTCTGGCTCCGCAGATGGTGAGAAAGGGAACGCCAGTGATCCGGGAAGCGAATAATATGACGGTCAGCATTACCATGGATTATACCATCAGCGCCCAGGATTCGGAAGGCAACACGGAATATTATACGGTGCAGGAATTTTACCGGCTTCGCAGTTCCCAGGGCCAGATCATGCTGCTGGATTTTGAACGCAGTGCGGAGCAGATTTTTGACGGAAATCTGCCGGTTCTGACAGATACTGGCCTGAATCTGGGAGTGACAGGACGGGATGTGCAGTATGTAACGAACCAGAATGCAGATATTGTAGCCTTTACAAGCTGCGGAGATCTGTGGGTTTATGACCGGAGGGCCAACAAGGTGACGCGGGTGTTCAGCTTCCGCAGCGATGAAGGGTTTGATGAGCGGACGGAAGATCGGAATCATGGGATTTCTATCTGTGATGTGGATGATGGGACAGGAGATATTTCCTTCATTGTCTATGGTTATATGAGTGCGGGAGATCATGAGGGAGATTTGGGCATTTCTGTGTACAGCTACAGTGCGGAACGGAATGTTTCGGAAGAAAAGGTTTTTCTGCCCGTCGGCGAGAGCTATGAGGTGATGGCGCAGACGCTGGACAGCCTGGCATACATCAATAGCTCGGACATGCTTTATCTGTATCTGGGAGATGGGCTGTATGAGATCAATCTGACGGAAGGAACGATAGCAGTTCTGAAAGAGGGGATTGATCCTGACTGCTTTGCAGTTTCTGACAGCCAGCAGAGCGTAGCCTGGATGGAAGAAATGGATGAGTACGGTTCCGCGCACATTACTGTGATGAATCTGGAGACCGGGCAGACTATGAAAGTATCGGCGGCGGATGGAGAGCGGGTGAAGGCTCTGGCCTTTATCAACGAAGATTTTGTATATGGTCTGGCGCGGGATACGGATATCGTAACAGATGCCGCGGGCAATGTGACCTTTGCCATGTACAGAATCTGTATCCAGAATATCAATGGAGAGATCGTGAAAGATTATCAGCGGGATGGAATCTATGTTACAGCGGTGACGGAGAATAACGGCCTTCTGGAATTGGATCGGGTGAATCGTACGGAGAGCGGCTATGCGGCTATCAGTGCAGATCACATTATGAATAATATTCAGGAAAATGAAAACACTGTATCTATCCGTCTCAGTGTCAGCGAACGGAAAGGAACACAGGTTATACTGGAATTTTCAGTAAGCGGCAGGACCACGAATCTGCTGGAGCTGACCACACAGTACCTGGATTCCGGTGCTGTGCAGGAAATTGTACTGGAACTGTCAGAACCGGAGGAAGAGCTGTATTATGTCTATGGAAAAGGTCACCTTCTGCTGATCTGTACCGGCGTCAATGAGGCGATTCAGACCGCGGATGAACAGGTGGGCGTGGTTTTGAACAGCCGCCAGCAATATGTATGGGAGCGGGGAAATACTCAGAGCTCTGTGATGCTGGATACGGCGCAGATTCCGTCCGGAATTCTCGCGGCGCCAATCGATGAAGCTACGGTGCAGGAGGCTCTTGGAGAGGGTTATACGGTTATGAATCTGACAGGGTGTTCGCTGGACAGTATGTATTACCAGATCAGCAGCGGATATCCGGTAATTGCCAGAATTTCATCGGAAGCAACAGCTGTGATCGTCGGATATGATATATATAATATCTGGATTTACTATCCGGAGACGCAGGAGGTAAGTCCCATGGCGTCAGACGACGCAACGGCGCTGCTGGAATCGCTGGGAAATATTTTTGTCAGCTACCGGGAAAACGGAACGGCGGCAGGTACGATGTAAAGTGAAAATGTTCAAAACTAGCAATTTGTTTCCGGGTAGCAGGAATATCCCGGGGCGTTAAGGAGGAAATGGATATGGATGAAAGAATACAAAAGCTGGCGCATAATCTGGTCAGCTACTCCTGCCGGGTTAGCCGGGGAGACAAAGTCTGGATTCATTATATTGGCCGGGAGACAAAGGAGCTTGCAAAAGCGCTGGTTCGTGAGGTATATGAGGCGGGAGGCATTCCTTTTCCCCGCAGCGAGGATCCGGAGCTTCAGAGGGAAATGCTTCTGCACGCCACAGAGGAACAGATGAAGCTCCTGGCAGCGGCGGACGGCCTCATGATGGAACAGATGGATTGCTATATCGGAATCCGGGGCAGTGATAATGTTTCGGAATTGTCGGACGTTCCGGCGGAACGGATGAAGCTGTATGAGACGTATTATTCCAATCCGGTTCATCATGAGATCAGGGTGCCGAAGACACGATGGGTAGTGCTGCGATATCCCAACTCTGCCATGGCGCAGTTATCCGGAACCAGTACGGAAGCCTTTGCGGATTTCTATTTCCAGGTATGCAATCTGGACTACTCAAAAAT
>DVJR01000089.1 GCA_018716575.1 Candidatus Scatomonas merdavium
AGAGAAAGAGGAGAAAAATTATGACTTCAAGAGAAAGAGTAATGGCGTCCGTTAATCATCAGAATCCGGATTGTCTGCCCATGGATCTGGGCAGCAATGTAAGCGCCGGTATTTCCGGTATGGCTTACGGAAAGCTGAAAAAATATCTGGGAATCAATCACGGCCACAACCGCATCTATGATGTGGTGCAGCAGGTGGCACAGCCGGAGATTGAAGTGCTGGACATCATCGGCGCTGATGTGCTGGATGTGGGCCGTGTGTTCAATACGGCGGACAGCGACTGGTATGATGTGACCCTGTCTGACGGGACAGAGGCTCAGTGGCCGTCCTGGTTCCGGCCGATTCACAATCCGGACGGATCCTATGATTTCTTTGATTCCGAAGGAACGAAGATTGCCCGTATGCCAAACGGCGGCATGTGCTTTGACCAGTGCTGCTTCCCCTATGTGGAGGATTATCCGGAGACCTTCAAGGATCTGGACAAGGCCATGGGAAAGGTTATCTGGAGCGCTCTGGTTCACAGCCCCTGGGATCATCAGAATGAAAAGTATTTCTGGGAGGATCTGAGAGAAAAATGTCTGGTGCTGCGTAACAGTACGGATCGCGCGCTGATGATTACCTGCGGATGCAACTTCTTCGAGTGGGGTACCTTCCTCCGCCGGATGGAGAACTTCCTGATGGATATCTATGAGGATCCGGATAAAGTGATCGAACTGAATGAAGAGCTTCTGCAGAGACATCTGGCCATGCTGGAGAAAACCTGCTATTATCTGGACGGCATTGTGGACATTGTGCGTTTCGGCGATGATCTGGGCATGAACAACAATATGTTTATGTCACTGGACAAGTACCGCGAGATCTTCAAACCCTTCCATACGAAGATCAATGAGTATGTTCATACCCACAGCAGCATGAAGACCTTCCTGCATTCCTGCGGAGCGATCTTCCCGGTAATCGGCGATCTGATCGACGCCGGCTTCGATATTCTGAATCCTGTGCAGACTTCAGCAGCGGGTATGGATCCGGCCAAACTGAAAGAGGAGTACGGAAAACACATCACCTTCTGGGGCGGCGGCTGCAATACCAGAAGAATCCTGAATCTGTCTACACCCAAGGAAGTATATGAGTACAGCCGCAAAATGATCGATATCTTCTTCCAGGACGGCGGCTTTGTATTTAACCAGGAGCATAATATCCTCGGCGACTGCCCGCCGGAAAACCTGATGGCGATGTATAAAGCGGTAGAAGACGCAAGAAAATAAAGAATAGCAGGAAATTCTGTAAGATTTATTGAAGAAAAATGCGGCGCCTCCGCTCCCGGCTGTTTATTAATGAAAATTTAAACGTTTAAAATAAGTTTTTTTTATCTAATGTTTCTAATGTGAATTTGTGATATAGTATAACTAATGAACGGAGAGCGGAGGCGTTGCAGAATGAAGAAAAAGAGAATACTTTGTTTTGGAGATTCCAATACCTTCGGGGAGGTGCCCGGGGCAGGCGTCAGACATCCGGAGGATGTGCGCTGGACCGGCATCCTGCAGAAGGAGCTCGGCGATGAATATCAGGTCATTGAAGAAGGTTACGGAGGACGGACAACTGTATTCGATGATGAGATTGAGGGACGCCTGAGCGGTCTGAAATATTTCGGCCCCTGCTGCGAATCACAGGCGCCGCTTGATCTCATTATTCTTATGCTGGGAACCAACGACCTGAAGGCCCGGTTCGGCGTAGACGCCAGAACGATTGCTTTCGGGTTTCAGCGATATCTGAATGCGGTGAATAATCTGCCGGCCAGTGTCGGAAAGCCGCAGGTGCTGCTGGTATCTCCCGTTAAGATTCATCCGGCGTATAAGAATCATCCCCTGTTCCACGATATGTTTGGCGAGTATGCTGTGGAACGGTCCGGAAAATTTGCGGAAGCCTACAGCGAATTTGCCGAAACGGCAGGAATTCCGTTCCTGGATGCGGCTGCATACGGAACGGCTGATCCCGCGGACGGCGTACATATGGGGCCGGAATCCCACCGGAGGCTGGCTGAGGCCATGGCGAAGAAGGTAAAGGAACTTCTCGGATGAGACGTGCTTTGGATTGGCGGGATAAGAGATGAAGAAACGAAACAGAAAAACCGGGCGGCAGACCAGACCCCATGCTTTAAGTGAAAAGCAGCTGAAGAAGAAAAAACTTCAGAACAGACTGCTGATTGTGGAAGTGGCAGCTGTGCTGGCAGTTATCCTCTGCCTTTTTGTATGGGGGACGGGACTTTATACCAGATTGTTTCCGGCGATTACAATTAACGGACAGAATTACAGCCTGGCGGAATTTAATTATTACTATACCGCATACATAGATTCCTACAGTCAGGATTACAGTGATTTTATCGACTATATGTTTGACAGCAGTCAGCCCCTGAAGGATCAGGTCTATGACGGGGATGTGAGCTGGTTTGATTTCTTTGTGGATGAGGCGTCTGACTCCATGACACAGGTGCTGACGGTTGCGGCGGCAGCGGAGGAAGCGGGATTCGAACTGCCGGAATCCGAGGAGGAGGCTGTAAATGAACAGCTCAGTGCGCTGGATCAGTATGCGGAGAACATGAATCTTTCCACAGACCGGTATCTGACCACTTTATATGGAAGCGGAATGACCAGGGAGCTGTATGAGAAGCACCTGCGACTTTCCAGACTGGCCGGAGCTTACAGCGACAGTATCCGTGAGAGTATCGAGCTGACGGATGAAGAAGTGGAAGCTTATTATCAGGATAATATACAGAATTACACCAGTGTGGACTATGAAAGATTTTATGCCCGGGCGGCCGGACTGAATGAGACAGCTACGGAGGAACAGCGGGCGGCTGCGAAGCAGATCGCGGAGGAAATATACCAGAGGGTACAGAACGGTGAGAGCCTGGAAGAGGCATCGGCGGACTACAGTGAAGACGGCGTGTTCTATGAGATGACCGGCACATATTATGATCCGCTGTATTCATATGGAGACTGGCTGTTTTCCTCGGAGCGGGTGGACGGCGACAGTACCGTGATCGACGATGGAAACGGCTTCTACGTTATGGTATTCCATAACCGGTATGAAGATACTTATAATTCCGCGAAAATCATTGACATGAGTTTTCCGGTGGATGCCACAGAGACAGACAGCGATCAGGCTCTGGAGGATTCCTGTACGGAAGCCGAGGATGCTCTGGCAGAATGGCAGAGCGGGGAAGCTACGCAGGAGAGCTTTGAGACGATGGCTGCCGACCATGCGGAAGAGCTTCAGGAGCAGAATTCTGACGGAGAAGAGATTCAGTACATCTACGAAGAAGCGACAGAAGAGGACCTGGATGACAGCATCAGCTCATGGTGCTTTGATGAGGCGAGACAGTCCGGAGACTGTGAGGTTGTGTATACAGCTTCCGGTTTCCATCTGATATATTATGTGGGCGAAGGCGATCCTGCGTGGCAGGTGAAGGCCAGAGCGGACCTGACCGAAGAACGGTATCAGGCCTGGTATACGGAACTGACTGAGTCAGTGCAATGCGTAAGGCATGACTGGGTTCTCCAGCGCGCCGGAGGAGAGTAATGGCTGCCAGTAGTTTATAGAAGAATCAAAAGGAGGAAGGAAAAAAGTATGAGTCAAGCACCAAATGGAGCGAAGGCCGCTTGGGCATTGGAGATGCGCGGGGTGACCAAACAATTTCCCGGAACCCTGGCTGTTGACCATGTGGACTTCCGTGTCAAAAAGGGAGAAGTACATGCTTTGATGGGTGAAAACGGAGCTGGAAAATCCACCCTGATGAAGGTTCTGGCCGGACTGTTCAACGATTACACCGGAGAGATCTACATTGATGGAGAAAAGAAAGAGCTTCATACTCCCGTTATGGCAAAAGAAGCCGGTATCGGCATGGTGTATCAGGAGCTGTCTCTTGCACGCCGTATCTCTATCTTTGAAAACATGCTGGCAGGAAGGCTTCCTAAAAAGAACGCTCTGTTCATCGACAAGAAGGCTGCGATCGAGCAGGCCAGAAAGAGTCTGGAGAGAGTAGGACTCGGAGACCTGGATCCGACTATCAACGTATCCGATATCAGCCAGTGTGACGCGCAGCTGGTAGAAATTGCCAAGGTTCTGGATTCCAATCCCAAGATCCTGGTTATGGACGAGCCGACTTCATCCCTGTCCAGTGAGGAAGTAGAGAGGATGTTCGCAATCATCCGTAAGCTGAAGGCAGAGGGCCTGGCGATCGTCTATATCTCCCACCATATGGCGGAGATCTTCGAGATCGCCGATTCCGTAACGGTTATGCGGGATGGAAAGAAGGTAGGCGAATGCCCGATCGGTGAGACCAACGAGGAGAAGCTGGTAGAGCAGATGGTCGGCGAGCCGGTAAAGGATTTCTACGCAGAGACGCAGAGACACATTTCTGATGAAGTAGTTCTGAAGGTGGAGGATTTCACCCGCTGGGGATTCTTCCATCATGTAAATTTCGAACTGCACAAGGGCGAGGTTCTGGCTATCAGCGGACTGGCCGGAGCGGGGCGTACTGAAATCGCCAAAGCGCTGATCGGTGTGGACGAGCATCACGGCGGCAAGGTTTATCTGCATGGCAAGGAAGTGAATTTCAAGAATTTCGGCGAGGCGATCAAAGCCGGAATCGGCTATGTAACTGAGGACCGGAAGGTTCTGGGCCTGGCCCTGACCCAGTCGGTGGCGGACAACGTCCTTTCCTGCGTCATCGACAAATATTCCCATGGAATTCTGTACTCCAACAAATGGCAGAATGACCTGGTGGATGAAAAGATCAACGACATGAGTGTTTATCCGGCGGACAGGGATCGTCTGGTAAACAGCTTCTCCGGCGGTAATCAGCAGAAGGTGCTGATGGCCAAGTGGCTGGCCGCAGATGTAGACGTACTGATTCTGGACGAGCCCACCCGAGGTGTCGATGTCAATGCAAAACAGATCATTCACAATGTGGTGAAAAAATATGTGGAGGAAGGCCATGCTGCAATTCTGATCTCCAGCGACCTGCCTGAGGTAGTAGGTCTGGCGGACCGCGCCGTGATCCTCCGGGAAGGTCATATTATCGGTGAGATTCCGAAGGAAGGAATTACGGAAAACTCACTGCTGATCGCAGCAAACGGGAAAGGAGAATATGTAACATGTCAGAAGTAAATAAGACAGCCCAGGCTAAGGTTGATACCCGTAAGACAGAGATCAACAAAGGTATTATTATCTTCAATAAAATGGGCATCTGGGTTATCGTTATCGGCCTGCTTGTTCTGGGAACAATTATCGCGGCGGCAGGCGGCGGCAATTTCTTCCAGGCCAGCAACATCCAGTCCATTCTGGAAGCCGTGGCCCTGCAGGGTATGGTCTGCGCCGGCCTGTTCTATATTGTATACGCCGGCAACATGAACGATATGTCCATCCCGCTGACCATGGCTCTGGCAGGTATGCTGACCGTGCAGAGCATTAATCTGGGATTCCCGGTAGCCCTGATGATCGGTATCGCCTCCGGTGTAGGCGTAGGTCTTGTCAACGGCTTCATGATCGGTAAGCTGAAAGCCAATCCCATCATCTGGACTTGGGGCTTCAACCTGCTGATCTCCGGTATTGTCCGCGTGGTATGGCAGGGACGTCAGCTTTACGCCGACAGTGTGGCGGCCGATACGGAATATGCGCAGAACGCGGCTAACGCCTTTTATTCGATCTCCAGAACGTATCTGACGGGTGTATTCTCCCTGATGGCTCTGGTTATGATCATTATGTTTGTAATTTCCTGGTTTATTCATGCAAAAACCTCTTTCGGACAGAAGCTGAAAATGGTAGGTACCAACTATGAGGCGGCCAAGCTTTCCGGCATTAACTGCTCCAGAGTCATCACTCTGTCCTACGTAATCTGCAGCACCTGCTCTGCCATTGCCGGTATCTTCTATGCGGCCTTCCGCCAGGTGGCTTCCTATGAGAATGGTACGGGTTATGACTTCTCCTGTCTGACCTGCGTTCTTCTGGGCGGAACCCTTCTGGGCGGCGGCAAAGGTTCCGTAATCCGGACCTTCGGCGGCGTGCTGGCTTACGGAATCCTGAATAACATTCTTTCCTGGACCGGACTTGGAACCTATGAGAAATACACGGTACAGGGCATCGTGTTCCTGATCATTGTATGGATTAATACATATTCAGAAAGAAAGTTGGGTAGAGGCTGATGAATACGAAAAAAATTAAGATTAACGGCAGTTTTCTGAACTCGAACAGGGCGCTTCTGTTTCTGATCGTCGTCCTGATCGCGGGTATTTTTCAAAACAATTTCTACACGGCGTTTAATATCAATGCTGTAACCGGAAACGGCAGCCTGTTTATCTGGCTGGGCCTTGGCTTTACGATCTGCCTGATCGCAGGCCATATGGATCTGACTGTACAGTATGTTTCCACTCTGGCAGCGCTGATGTGTCTGGGACTTCACGCGGATCAGAAGATCCCCTGGGTTCTGGCGATTATCATCGCTACTTTAGTAGGCGCGCTGGTTGGTCTGATCAACGGTATCCTGGTGGCAAAGCTGAAGATCCATTCCTTCATCGCTACCCTGGGTATGCAGTTCGTGCTCCGCGGTGTTATGTATTTTTACTCCGGCGGCGCCGAGATGAGTATCGGAAGCGATTACTCCGCCAATGAGGTGCTGACGGGACAGCTGATCCCGGTGCTTCCGTTCTCTACATATTTCCTGATCACAACCCTTGTGATTATCCTGGTTATGGTCTTCATGCGGAATACAAGAACGGGCCGGAATATTTATCTGGTAGGCGGTAATCTGGAGACAGCCTGGCTGGCAGGCGTTAAGAGCGACAAGGTGACGATTGCGGTATTTATGCTGTCCTCCACCTGCTGCGCTCTGGGCGGTGCCCTGAACGGTATCTACTCCGGAGCTGCCAACGTAACCATGGGTGAAAAAGGTATAGCTCCGCTGATGATTGCTCTGACGGCAACCATCATTGGTGGAACCGCCATCTCCGGCGGAGCCGGAAGCGTAGTCAATACATATATTACTCTGGTAGCCGTCGCTTTCCTGAAGGCTATCTTCGTAAAGACAGAAGAGCAGGTGCTGGTTCTGGCCCTGATTCTGATTGCCTGCATCGCCTATGAAACCATTGCGCAGTACCGCAAGGATAAGGTGCTGGGCACCAGGCCGAATCTCCATCTGGAGTATCTGAAGGAAAAAGGAAAAATCTGATACGGGCATGGAGTAACAATGGGTAATAAAAGCGAAAGGGCTTTTATTAATAAACTTAATTTCAAGGAGGAAAAGTCATGAAAAGAAAAAGCTTGGCAATCTTACTGAGCGGACTGATGCTCGGAAGCCTTGTACTGGCAGGCTGCGGCGGCAGCTCCAGCGACAGCACCAGCGAATCCACAGGCGCTGATTCCGCCAGCGAGTCCACCACCAGCGAATCCACAGGCGCGGATTCCACATCCACATCTACCGCAGAGGGTGGCAGCAATCTGGAAGAGTCCAAGGCACTGCTTCAGGAGGCAATTGACACCCTGATGACCACTGATAACCATCAGATGATGGCAGAGGGCGTGGTTATGGATGTACCGGAGGCGGAAGGCACCGCTGAGGAGCTGGAGGCTCTGGATGATTCTGATTCCGCAAAATGGCACTACTATGAGTACCTTGACTGGGATGAGAGCCAGGATGCTACGTTCCCGGAATCTCCGGCTGACGGCCAGAAGGGCAAACACGTAATCATCATCCTGCACGGTGCTCACGCATGGACCACCTGCTTCCAGGATGCGTTCAAAGAGTGTGCTGACGCTCTGGGCATGACCGTTGAGTTCCTGGATCCGAACTGGGATCAGGCTACACAGGACGGTTATGTAGATCAGGCTATCAATCAGCAGCCGGATGCTATCGGCGTTATTCCGGTAAGTGCTGACCACTCTGCACAGCAGTTCAAGAAGATCACAGACGCTGGAATCCCGGCATTCTGTATCAACACTACACCTGCATCTGACGCTATGAACTACATCATGGCTTACACCGGCCCCAACGACTGGTATCAGATGAGAACTCTGGCTGACGCTCTGGGTGAAGAGCTTGGCGGAGAAGGCGGAGTTGCTTACATCACTCATAACGTAGGCGGATCTCCCTACTATGCACGTTACTACGGACCGATGACCGAGCTGGCTGAGAAATATCCGAACATCCAGAATCTGGACGTTCAGAGCCCGGGATTCGAGGCTACTGCCGTTCGTCAGGTGGTTGCTGACTGGATCACCCGTTTCGGCGATGATCTGAACGCTATCGTTCTGGCCGATGATTCCGACCAGGCTACAGGAGCTGTTGAAGCCTGCCAGGCTGCCGGACGTGATGATATCATCATCGTTGCAGCTGGTATCTCTACCACAGGCGCTGACTACATTGCAGACGGTTCTCTGTATGGCGCCAGCTATCAGTCCTGCCAGGGCGACGCTGGTCTGGCTGCAAGAACTATGGCTGAGTACTTCTGCGGCGAAGAGATCGCGCGCGTGCAGTACATCGCTACTGACGTTATCACTCAGGAAAACGTAGAGGACTTCCTGCCCTGCCAGTGGTAATCAGCAGTTGAATGAAAACCAGATCTGACGGATACGTTGGATGAAGGGGAAAATACAGGGGCTGGAGCTTTTGCTCCAGTCCCTTTTTCCGCAGCAATCCGGTACAGAGAATAATCCTGGCGGATTGTGGAAATCGAATTGGTTAATCGTTTAAATGAAATTTTTTTTGACTAATGTAACGGGGGAAACTTTGTGCTATAATGTGATTAACGAGCAAGGGATGACAGAAACGCCTGTAAATGATTCAAGCGGAATGCAGCAAATTGCC
>DVJR01000090.1 GCA_018716575.1 Candidatus Scatomonas merdavium
CAGTTGAAAAATTTTTGTACTTTACGATAGCCATGAAATACTGCAGTTGTTCAATTGTCATTTTACCCTCCTGTTTTCTTTAAATATTCCCACAATTCAACGTTATTTTCGTGTATCCAAAGACTATTCTATCACATCATACCGCATTTGGACAATAAAAACACGAAAGACAGCCTGAACACCTGTCAGAAAAAACAGGTGCTCAAGCCACACTTTTAGGAATAATTAAAGAAACTTTCTTATAAATCCGGAACCCATTTTTTATAATCCAGTTCCAGGAATTTTGACCGTTCAAACCGCGCCTTCTGTGTAAACGGCACCGTACAGTCAAATATTGTTTTGCAGGAAATTCCGTTATCTCTCAGATTGATATTGTATTCCATGCGCTGCGTGGGGTCCAGTGGATGGCACCGGACGCCGGGTATGAATATCGTATCCACGTCTCCCTGATATCTGGTATTCAGGGCCCAGATGACATCGCTCAGATCAAAGGGATCTACATCCTCATCCACAAGGATAATGTGCTTCAGCTCTGCAAATGCCGCAAATGCCAGCAGCGCCGCCTGTCTCTGCCTGCCCTCGTCACTGGGCTGTTTTTTCTCAAACTGCAGAATTGCCATATATTTTCCGCCGCCGGAGGAATGGCAATATACATTTTTCAGACGTCCCGGCATAGCCTTTTCCACCATCTGGATAATGCTGGCTTCCGTAGGAATACCGGCCATATTCACATGCTCTTCGCTGGGTCCGATACAGGTCTGCATAATCGGATTTCTCCGATGGGTAATCGCTTTCACACGAATCAGCGGCACTGACGGATTGGCACTTCCCGTATATCCCGGGAACTCCGGCATGGCTTTTCCGGAATCCGTGGTCATATCTTCCCGCACATAGCTGTCCGGAATCAGTTCTCCTTCTATAACATATTCCGCATTGGCAATGCATTTCTCCGGAATCGTCAGACAGGGCGTCAGCTCCACCGGTTTTTTGCGGATCGCGCCGGCCGCGCAGAGTTCGTTATAACCCAGCGGGGTCGTCGGAGGTTCAAAACAGGCTGCTATCTCAATCGCAGGGTCTACACCAATACTGATGGAAATCGGCAGCGGTTCCCCTCTCTTTTCCGCCTTTTCCCGGAAAACGCCCAGATGGCGCGCGCCCGGTACAAAATACATGGAAATGGTATCGCTGGTCTGCAGACAAAGCCTGTGAATCGTGATATCGGATTCTCCGCTTTCCGGATCGGAAGCATAACACATACCCATGGTAATATATGGCCCTGCATCCTCCGGTGTATTGGTAGGCGCAGGAAGCAGTTTCCGGATGTCAAACCCTTCATCTGTCGCATAATGCACCACTTCCTGGCAGGCCGCCTGATCTCCCGGGACTACGATTGGCTGGACGGGATTCTGCACCGCCTCGTTCAGCAGGAACCCCAGCCGTTCCGGTTTTTCATTCAGCAGCAGCCCAACTCTCTCCCGGGACGCCAGAAGCCCGATCAGCACTCTGGCATCCTCATGGCCCGTTACATTGTTAAACATCAGTGCCGGCCCCTTCTTCGTGGGGCGCTTCACCGTACCGCCGGCACCTACATACCGGTAAACACCTGATATTTCAGCATGAGGTTTTACCGGAACATCCGTCTCCGCATACTGACCAGGTACGGTTTTCAAAAAATCTATTGCATCTCTTAAACTGTTAATTTCCGCCAAACTTTTATCCTCCCAAACTCTGTCCCCTCATCGTTCCAGAACGGCCTTTTTCACCGGCCCCACAATTTTCCAGTATTCGTCCATATAAGCCTCCGGCTGACGGCAGAAGAATGACTGCCAGGCTACGTAGCTGCCTCCGGGAGCCAGTTCTGTAAGCACCCGCCGCAGTTCGGCCCGGGCTTCCTCTTCCGTGCAGTCCTCACGGTCAAGAATATTTACATTGTCATAACCGCCCAGAAAGGTAATCCTGTCTCCATATTTTTGTTTCAGCTCTAGCGGGTCATTGGCTACCTGTACCGGATGCGCAGCATCTACGCCGATTTCTACGATGTCCGGAAAAATCGGTTTATAATATCCACAGCCATGCAGAATGTAATACAAGCCACATTCATGCGCCGTATCCACCAGCCGTTTCAGTTGAGGTTTGATCAACTCCCGGAACACCTCCGGGCTGAACATCATGGATTCCTTGGCACCATAATCATCAAAAATCATTACAGCATCGGGCTTGTAGTATTTTGCAATTCTTCGGATCAGCTCACAGCGGTAATCTGTAAATTTCCGGAACCAGCCTTCCATTTCCTCCGGTTCTGTCAGAAGTCCCATCAGCACATTTTCATAGCCCATGGACATATGCGCCCGTTCGAACATTCCGTTGAACATCTGGACGATGGAAAATCTGTTCTCCCGATCCCATTTAGCGGTATCACGAGCGGCTGCCGCCTCCCAGTCACGGGCATCCAGATCGGGAAACGGAATCTTTTCCCACTCATCCACATCCCCAACCAGTTGAAATCCCGGTTTCAGCACAGGGCCTTTCGCTTCTTCATTGTAGACATATTCCAGTCCGAATTCGTCCATGCCGCTGGTCCGGCCTTCGTAGCGCTCCATGACAGCCGACTGGAGAACAATATCACAGTCCGTCACGCTGTTGGGAATCCAATAGGGTTCTTTGTGCTGAAACGCCAGTACAACGTTGTCTCTTGGTCTGACCTCCATATATGCTCCTTTCCAGCTGCTGCCGGATCATTCCGGTTTATAGATATATTTCCCGTGATTCACATCTCTCAGCGCCTGTTTCATCTGCGCGTCTGAAGTCTTTCTCGGATACTGCGGCAGATCACGGCCCGCAAACTGCATGTCGATAATTTTATCACACAGCTCATCCGGACAGCCCTCTTCACGCCCGCGGGATTTCGCCCACTCATCCATTGTCATATTGTTCAGAATATTCAGGTCATAATTCAACTTCATCAGCTTCTTCACGAATACATCCAGATCAAAGTCCGCATAGCTTACCTGCTCCAGCGGATACATGGCATTATAGACCTTCCAGAATTTCTCCTTCTTGTTTTCTCCGTTCCACTCCACAAACCAGGGAAGCAGGATCGCGCAGGCATCGCCATGGGCGATATGAAGTACTTCCGTGATGGGATGATTGCAGGCATGGATCTGCGCGATGGAAGAACAGTTCCAGGAAATACCCGCAAACATGGCGCCGCGGCAGACCGCGTCCGCGGGACCTTCTTCCGCGGGGTTCCGGACATAGCGCACAATATTCGGTCCAATCAGCTCAATGGCATGAAGCGCGCACAGCTCTGAAAATTCCGTAGCAGCCCGGCTTACATAGGATTCTATTGCCTGAACCAGCGCATCCATGGCCGTTGCGGCAGCTACATGAGCCGGCAGAGTAGCCATCAGATCCGGGTCCTCGATCGCATACGCCGGCAGAATACAGTCATGCATGGGTACCAGCTTGTGTCCGGTGGGATCAGAGATAACCGCATTCCGGATCACTTCCGAGCCCGTTCCAAATGTGGTCGGTATGCAGATCATGGGGAAGGTGTGCCACGGAGTCGCCACATGGGGATCCAGATCAAAGAGTATTTTTTCCAGTTCGTCAATGGTTTTCCCGCTGTCGCCCATCATGGCGATACCTTTGGCGCTGTCCATGGCAGAGCCGCCGCCCACCGCAATAATGGCGTCCGCGCCCATCTCCTGGTACATCGGAAAGCCGATGGTTTCAATATCCACCTGCAGAGGATTCGGTTTAATTTCCGAGAAGATCCGGTACTCCAAACCTGCCTCCTCCACATGCTTAATAATAGAATCCGCCCCTCCTGCAGACAGTACGCCAGGATCAATGACCAGAAGCACTTTTTTCCAGCCCTCTGACTTACAGATTTTTCCGATCACCGAGATGGAACCACTTCCGGAATATACATAGCCTTTTACGCCAAACGGTCTGTATTTATCAAGCTGTCTTTTCGTTGCCATATTTTTCACTCTCCTTTTTCATTTTTCAAAGACGATATTCTCAACCTCATTCTTCTGCTTTATTCGCTGTAAAAATCCTTCATGATGATCACTTTTTCCTGCATCATTTCTCCCAATGTCATAAATCCTTCCCTGCCCATTCCACTGTGCTTGTAACCGCCAAAAGGATGCATCATGTTCCGATACGTGCCTGTTCCGTTAATCACCACACCTCCGGACTGAATCGCCCGCGCCATACGCATGCCTTTCTTCCAGTCCTTTGTCCAGACGCAGCCTGAAAGACCGTAGCAGCTCTGATTGGCGATCTCCAGCGCTTCCTCTTCCGTATCGAATCCGCAGATCGGAAGAACAGGCCCAAAAATCTCCATATCCTTCATGATATCCATATCCTTAGTCACGTCTCCCAAAACTGTGGGTTCGATAAAACAGCCGTTCCGCTTGCCGCCGGTCAGGATCTTCGCACCCTGCTCAACGGTTTTCTGTATCTGGCTTTCCACAGTTTTGGCCGCCCGCTCAGAGATCAGCGGATTCATAGTCATGCCGGCATGTACCATTTTGGAAAAATCCAGATTCAGGAATTTGTCCACTTCCGCGTCATAGTCCAGGTCATATCCCATGTGAATGGTTTTGGTGAACTCCAGGACGCCCTCTGTGAAGGCTTCCTTCAGTGAATTGTGTACGATAAAACGTTTTGGCGAAATACAGATCTGTCCGGCGGAATTCATTCTCCAGAAAGCGCCGTCCGCAATGGCTTTTTCCAGATCCGCGTCCTCCATAATGATAAACGGATCGTTGCCGCCCAGTTCCAGAGCGCAGGGCGACAGCTTTTTCGCCATAATCTCCGCAATATGGATTCCCACATCGGTACTTCCGGTGAGTGTGACCGCATTGATTCTGGGATCCTTCGTCAGATAATCTCCGATTTCTCCGCCGTTTCCGGTAATTACCTGCAAAGCGCTGCCCGGAACGCCAGCCTCCCACAGCAGCTTGCAGACCATAATCACTGCCAGCGGATTCGTGGTCGGTGGTTTTACAATTACCGCATTTCCGGCAGCCAGCGCCGGAGCCGCTTTGTAGGCAAATAACATAATAGAAGCGTTGAAAGGTACGATGGCCAGGACAGTGCCTACCGGTTCATACGTTACCAGCTGCATATCCTGCTCTGTTTTCCCGTCGTGGCCCGCCTCAATGCCCGGCACCATCAGGTGGCCGTTATACCGTTTCGCCGTCTCAAAATAACCGCGGAACAACTGCGGAAGCCCCTGTATCTGCATCAGACCGTTTCTCAGGCTGCATCCGGATTCCTTGCAGAGCGTGGTCAGAATTTCTCTCTTATTCTTTTCCAGAAGGCCTTCAAATCTGGTCAGAATCTGCTCCTTCTCTCTCAGCGGAATTGCCTGCCAGGCCTTCTGTCCCTTCAGAGACGCCGCCAGCGCCTCATCCATATCCTGCGCAGTCGCAGCAGGAACCGTTCCCACCAGCGAACCATTGACAGGACAGGTTACGTCAATTGTCTTCCCGTTGGACGCATCGACCTCGCGTCCGTCAATCAACATTTTCATAATATACCTTCTCCTTTCACTTTTGCTTCCATTCTCGTTATTTTATCAATTGTCCATCCACCTTCTGTAGCCTGCCGCTTCAATTCCGAAGCGTTCCAGGCACTTGCAGGACAGATGATGAATCATATCCCCGATACATTCCGGATGATTATAGAAGGTCATCACCATCGGCAGGATATCCACCCCCAGATTACTGAGTTTCAGCATATTTTCCAGATGAATGCTGCTGAAAGGGCATTCCCGCACCAGAAGCACCAGCTTCCGCCGTTCCTTCAGGGTGACGTCCGCTGCCCGAAGCAGCAGGGAATCGCTGTAACCGCCGGCAATTCCTGCCACAGTTTTCATACTGCAGGGCGCGATGATCATCCCTTCCGCCCGAAAGCTGCCGCTGGCAATAGCTCCTCCGATGGAATGGACATCATACACATAATCTGCCAGCTGCTCGATTTCTTCCACCTGCATACTGCTTTCATATGTAATTGTAACTTTTCCGCTGTCGGAAATCACCAGATGGCTTTCATAATCCTCCCGCTGCCTGAGCAGCTTCAGAATTTCCACAGCCGCCGGCACTCCGCTGGCTCCGCTGATTCCAAGAATAATCCGTTTTTTTTCCATAAAAACCACACCCATTTTTCTCTTCTAATTCAGTTTGCTCTTTTTTCTATTTTTATGCAATTCTCTTTTCTATGCGATATTATTCCACAAAGGAATAGTTTATCGGATATTTTCTCTTATTCATACCGTCTTATTTTTTTTGCCGCACAGAAATCCGAAGAATATAGATTCATATAAATTAATAAAGACGAAATCAAAGAGGGATAAAACTGCGGTCTCACAATATATGTGTTATAATTTGAAAATTTGTGCCGAAAATTCATGTATTTTAATGTAAATATTTCAATAAAATCAATTGATTTTTACACGAATTTTCGCTATACTGATATTACATTTGGGGAGGTCTGTTTTATGTATAGAAAAATTACAAACTTCTTAGAAAAGTGGAAAGAATCCAAACACCGAAAACCCCTCATTATGCAGGGTGCACGACAGGTTGGCAAAACCTATTCTATTTTGGAGTTTGGACGTACTCATTATGAGAATGTGGCATACTTCAATTTTGAAACTAATCCGAAATTAAATAAAACCTTTGAAGAAAATATCAGTCCTGATTATCTGGTACCGGTTTTATCTCATATCGCAGGGCAGACTATTGTCCGGGAAAAAACGCTGATTGTTTTTGACGAGGTACAGCTTTGCGAACGGGCATTGACTTCACTGAAATATTTTTGCGAAGACGCTCCCGATTACCATGTTATCGCAGCAGGAAGCTTGCTCGGAGTAGCAGTCAATCGAGCGAAATTTTCTTTTCCTGTTGGAAAGGTGGATATGAAAACGATGTATCCTATGGACATGGAGGAATTTATGCTCGCCCTGGGAGAAAAAACCCTTGTGGAGCAGATAAAAAAATGCTTCCGGACGGATACGCCTTTGCCTTCTGCTTTGCACGATGCGGCGATGCTGCTTTACCGTCAATATCTT
>DVJR01000091.1 GCA_018716575.1 Candidatus Scatomonas merdavium
CTTTGATATTCTCGATCTTCATACCATGTTTCCTCCTCTACTCTCTTCTTCTTCTCACGCCTTGATTATAGCCTATTTCCTTTCGGTTGAAAAGCCTTTTTTCCAAAGATAGGAATTTTCATGTGAGATTACCAAACACCCCGCCGCAGGCGGCCTGGAGGTCTGTAGGAGACAGACAAATGGTGGTGCCAATCCGACCTCCGCTTACATAAATTTCACCATATTCCCGGGCTGATTCATGAATAAACGTAGGAAACTGTTTTTTCATTCCGATAGGGCTGCAGCCTCCGCGCACATAGCCCGTCACCTCTGTAATCTCCTTCACATGAATCATTTCCAGCGATTTTTCTCCTGCCAGCCGGGCGGCGTTTTTCAGATTGATTTCCTCTGCTATGGGAATGACAAGTACATAGAACTGACCGCTCTTTCCCCTCGTCACCAGAGTCTTGAAGGACTGCTCCACAGGAGCTCCTGTTTTCTCCGCCGTATGAAGACCGTCAATAAATTCATCACACTCATATTGAATTATCCGATAGGGAATTTTTTTCCTGTCAAGCATACGCATGGCATTGGTTTTCGTCTCTTTTGACATAACTTCTCCTCCGCCTAATATACCTTTTTCTCAAAATGCTGATAGTCCACAGGATTTGACCAGTCGCCGCCCCAGGTATAGCCCCGCTCGGTAAACAGCCGGTAGCAGAGGTCATCGTGAGTAATCATATGCATGGCGCCTGCCTCCGGATTGGTGCGGTCCAGATAAGGCACCGCCTTGTCATCCACCACATACGGTTCGCCACCGCTGTCATAGGTAACGTACGGGTTGTTCACCGGATTGATGTCGATCGCGCATCCCGTCGCATGGTTTGAAAGAGTGCTGCCGCCCGTCACCAGACGGTAATTAAAGCAGGAGGTATTGTTGTCCAGACAGGACAGGTCGTCGTCCGCTCCGTAATCGTCGATCAGATGCATTTTCTCAATTTGGTAGTGATTTTCGAACAGCTCCTGGAAAATGGAAGTCATATCCTCTTCCAGCAGATAGTTCACCATCAGCTCGCCCACCAGCACCTGCCCGTCGAAGCCGTAATGCAGCACCTTAATATACCGCAGATCCTCCCGCGGCACCGTGCAGTAGGTCTTGTACGACTTGTCATCTCCGTAGATCCGCTGGAAAAGGCTGTCGGAAATTTCATAGCTCTTAAAATACTGTTCCAGATTCTGCCAGTCGATCTCCTCCTCGGATACCACCGTTCCGGCGGGAACATTCTCCAGATCCCCCAAATAGGACGGCGTTTCCGTCGGCGCAGGAGTCGGCGCCGGCGTCTCTGCCGCAGCCTGCAGGACCTCCTCTCTGGCCGCCGCCGCTTCCCGAATGGCTTCCTCCGCCAGCGCTTCCTGAGCCTGGAGATCCTCTTCCGCCTGCAGAAGCTCTTCCTGCAGCCTGTCGTTTTCTGCTTTCACCGAGAAATACCCGACGGCACAGACGACAATGCCGGCAGCCAGTACCACAGCAGCAGCCATCAGCCAGGGGAAGCGTTTCTTATTCTGCTTCATATGCTATGTGCTCCATTATTTTCCGTAAATTCCGACTTCTGAGATACAGGTATCATCCCATTCGGTTCCCTGATATACGCTGTCAATCCGCAGATAAATCACCGACGCCGGGCAGTCGGAAGAAAACTCGATGCAGAACTCCGTCTGTCCGTCCGGGAAAGTCACCTGAAAGCTCAGATCATCCAGCCAGATGGTCATGGTCTGCGGCCGGTTGTTCATGGCATATCTCTGGGGATCTCTCCAGTTGCCCAGATTAAAGGTCATGTATTTCACATCATACTCCCTATCCAGCTCAAACTGAAGAACTTCGCCGAGGCCGTCGCCGTCGACGCCCTCCTGCCAGGATGTCACCGTATCGCCATCTACTACCATAGCCGCCGAATTGTCATAGCCCTCCTGCACCACCGTAGAAGAAGCAGCAGCCTGGCTGACTCCGACCCTGGAATACCCGGTCAGGCTGACAGAATTTCGGTCCACCAGCGATACCGTAAGCTGCTCCGGCTCTTCTGTGGGCGTCGGAGTAGGCGTCGCTGTAGCTGTGGGCGTCGGCGTGGGCGTATCCGTAGCCGCAGGAGAAGGCGTCGCCGTCGCCTCCGGCCCGTCCTGGCTGTCAGCGCTGCTGTTCCCGGGACGGCTTTCTGCCGTAACCGCACTGTCATTGGACGAATCCAGAAAATATGTAATTCCGAAATACGCTCCGACTCCGGCCGCCACCACGACACAGGCCAGAATAATTCCGATCAGGATAATCTTCTTTTCTTCCTTCTTCTGCCTCACCATGGCGCGTTCCTGCCGCCGCTCCCGCGCTCCGTCGTCATAGCCGGAACGCCTGCCCGCGTCTTCTTCATAATCGTTTCTGCGCCCCGCGCTCTCCGTCCGGCGGGCATAGTCCCCGTATTCATTCCGCCGCTCTGCGCCCTGCGTCCGACGGGCATAGTCTCCGTATTCATCCCGCCGCTCTGCGCCCTGCGTCCGGCGGGCATGGTCTCCGTATTCATCCCGGCGCTCCTGCGCTGTGCCCTGCGCCCGGCGGGTCTGCTCCTGCCGGGCCGTTTCCCGGGCGGCTTCCCGATAATCTTTTTCTCCATCCCATATCCGGCGGGTATCTCCGCCGGCATTTCGGCCATTGTCTCCATTCTCCTGCCGGAAGCTGCCCTGCCCGGCTCTCATCTCATCCAGATTTTTTCCGCATCCGGAGCAGAAATGCGAGCTATCCGGATTGTCATAACCACAATATGGACATTTCATACGTTTACCCTCTCAATTTCCTCAGCTGACAGCTTCTGCCAGCGCGTTATACTGATTCAGAAGCTCATCAGCGTCAAAATTTACTCTTCCGTTTACAAGTTCCCAGTGTTCCTGCTGTTCTGCCAGAAACGTAAGCAGCTCTCTGCGGCTCTCAAT
>DVJR01000092.1 GCA_018716575.1 Candidatus Scatomonas merdavium
AAAAGATGGTCCGCTGTCACGTTTATCGGTGATAAGAACATCCGGATAAAATTGAAGGAGAGATAAAGCAATGAACGAAATCATCAAGAAAATCGAAGCAGAGCAGCTGAAAGCTGAAGTTCCGCAGTTCCGTGTCGGAGACACCGTAAGGGTGTACGGAAAGATCAAAGAAGGAAACCGTGAAAGAATTCAGGTGTTTGAGGGTGTTGTCCTGAAGAAACAGGGCGGAAGCAGCCGTGAGACCTTTACAGTGAGAAAGAATTCCAACGGAATTGGAGTTGAGAAGACCTGGCCGCTGCATTCTCCCAATGTAGAAAAGGTAGAAGTTGTAAGACGCGGTAAAGTAAGACGTGCGAAACTGAACTACCTGAGAGATCGCGTAGGCAAGGCTGCAAAAGTAAAAGAACTGGTGAAATAAAATGATTACGGCACAGGGACTCATACTCAGGGTATCGAGTCCCTGTTTTCAAATGAGGGAGAAGTGATGAAAAGGTTTGCGTCGAAATATGTAAGAGATTATTTCTGGCGGTCACGGGTGCGGGCAGTATTTGTCTGGGTTTTGGAAATTGCGTTGGCCGTGGTGCTGGCATTTGCCTTTTCCTATCATTTCTGTCAGAATGTGACAGTGCATGATGTAGCTATGGAACCGACTCTTTCGGCCGGAGATACGGCGCTGATAGACAGAGCTGCCTATAAGCTGGGATCGCCAAAGCGGGGAGATATTATCGTATTTCGCACCAGCGATGATCCTAAATCCAGCCTGAGCATCCGCAGGGTGATCGGGCTTCCGGGAGAAACCATACAGATTCGGGACGGACAGATTCTGATTGACGGAGAAACCTACGTGGAACGGAAAAATTTTCCGACTATCACTAATCCCGGGCTTGTAGAAGAAGAGATTACTCTTGGCAGCTCAGAATATTTTGTTCTGGGGGACAACAGAAATAACAGTGAGGACAGCCGTCATGTAGACGTAGGAAACGTGGAAGAGGACCGCATTGTGGGAAAACTATGGTTTGTGACGGCACCTTTCAGTAAATTTGGCTTTCTGGGAAAATAGACGAGGTGGAATATGGAAATACAATGGTATCCGGGGCATATGACCAAGGCCAGACGGCAGATGCAGGAAGATATGAAGCTGATCGACCTGATTATTGAACTGGTGGATGCCCGCATTCCGGGCGCCAGCAGGAATCCGGACATAGACGAGCTGGGGCGGCAGAAATCCCGGCTCATTTTATTGAATAAGGCTGACCTGGCTGACGAGAAGCAAAATCAGCGCTGGCTGGAATACTGGAAGGGACAGGGCTATTATGCCCTGCTGGTCAATTCCAGAGATAAGGCGACGCTCCGCCAGATTCAGCCGCTGGTGGCAGAGGCCTGCCGGGAAAAGCTGGAGAGGGATGCGCGGAGAGGGATTAAGAACCGTCCGGTACGCGCTATGGTAGCGGGCATTCCCAATGTGGGAAAATCCACGTTTATCAATTCCTATGCGGGCAAAGCCTGCACAAAGACAGGCAATCGGCCGGGTGTAACAAAGGGGAAGCAGTGGATACGGATGGGAAAAGGGCTGGAGCTGCTGGACACGCCGGGGATTCTCTGGCCAAAATTTGAGGATCCGGAGGTGGGAAAGAAGCTGGCGCTTATCGGTTCTGTAAAGGATGAGATCCTGAATGGCGAGGAACTGGCGCTGGCGCTGATTGCTTTTTTAGCAGAAGCGTATCCGGGTGTTCTGGCTGAGAGATATTCGCTGGAGGAAAAACTGGATCCGGTGACTGTTCTGAAACAGATTGCGGAAAACAGGAAGTGCCTGACAAAAGGCGGGGAATTTTCCTGTGAAAAGGCAGCCGCTGCTCTTTTAGACGACTTTCGCAGCGGTAAACTGGGCCGTATTTCTCTGGAGGTGCCGCCGCAGTCAGACCGTACCTGAGCGTCAGGCGGGGATGTAAAAAGAGCGCCAGGAAAACGGAGAATAATGGCGGTGTGAAAACAGGGCTGATGGAGGGATACGTAAGATGAAAACACTTTCAGAGATCAGGGCAGAGCTGGAAGGGGCTCAGGGAGCGGAGCTGGAGCGGCTCTGCGGGGAGTATGAGCAGGATGCCAGAAAGGGCGTACAGAAGCTGCTGAACCAGGCCCGGCGGAGGGAAGAGGCTCTCCGGAAGGAGCTGGAACGGGTGGAAGCCATGTGCAGCTATGAAAAAGAATATGCGAAATATGAGCTGATCTGCGGCATTGATGAGGCGGGCCGCGGACCGCTGGCCGGGCCGGTGGTGGCTGGGGCTGTTATACTGCCGAAGGATTGCCGGATTATGGGCATCAATGATTCCAAAAAGCTCAGTGCGGGAAAAAGAGAGGAATTGTTTGCGGCAATTCAGGAGAAGGCATCAGCTGTGGGCGTCGGAATGGTCTCTCCTGAGAGAATTGATGAGATCAATATTCTGCAGGCTACCTATGAGGCTATGCGCCAGGCAGTGGCTGCACTGGGCGTAGTTCCGGAGCTTCTGCTGAATGACGCGGTACGGATTCCGGGACTTTCTGTCCCGCAGGTGCCGATTATAAAGGGAGATGCAAAGAGCCAGTCCATCGCCGCGGCCAGTATTATTGCCAAGGTAACCAGAGACAGGCTGATGGAGGAGTATGACAAAATCATGCCGGAATACGGATTTGCCTCCAACAAGGGCTACGGCTCGGCGGCGCATATTGAAGCACTGAAAAAATACGGCCCCAGCCTGATACACAGAAAAACATTTATCACGCATTTTATATAAAGAGCCGGCAAAAGGCAGCGGGGAACGGAAAATTGAACAGAAGGCAGACAGGAACAGAATACGAGAGAAGGGCGGAGCAGTATCTCAGAGAAAAAGGATATGAGATTCTGGAACGAAATTTTCGCTGCGCGTACGGAGAAATTGACCTGATCGCCAGGCAGGGCAGCGGTCTGATTTTTGTAGAGGTCAAATATAGGAAAAACAGGAGAGCGGGCCTGCCGGAGGAAGCGGTGTCTCTGCTGAAACAGCAGAAAATCTGCCGCACGGCTGACTATTACAGGGTGACTCATCGGATCGGAGAAGGGACGCCATGCCGGTTTGATGTGATTGCAGCGGAAGGCGAAGAGCTGCGTCATTATGAAAATGCGTTTGCATATCGTGGCTAACAGAAAAGACACATCGCTGTGAAAATCGGAGAAAGTTTTTTGAAAATGACAGGATAAGAAAGGAAAAGGAGCGGCAGAATGGAGATCAGATGGAAGGGAACTGAAGGGGGCAGGCCGGAGATTCTGGAGAGAAACGGTGTGACCTGGCTTTCTTATCCGAAGCTGGAGCAGACAGGTCTGGTGGTCCAGGGCTTTTCCACGCGGCTGGGCGGTGTCAGCAAAGGTATCTATGCTTCGATGAATCTGAGCTTTACCAGAGGGGATGAAGAAAGTGCGGTTATGGAAAATTACCGCCGGATCAGCCGTGCCATGGGATTTCCGCTGGAAAGTATCGTGACTTCGGATCAGACGCATACGGTGAACCTGCGGGTTGTGGGGAAAAAGGACTGCGGCAGCGGCATCTTAAGACCCAGAGAGTTTTTTAATGTGGACGGAATGCTGACCGATGAGCCGGGGGTAACTCTGGCTACTTTTTATGCGGACTGCGTGCCGCTGTATTTTGTCGATCCCGTACACCGGGCTATCGCGCTGTCTCATTCGGGCTGGCGGGGAACAGTCCGTCGGATGGGTCAGGTGACGGTGGAGCGTATGGCGCGGGAATATGGAACCAGGCCGGAAGACCTGGCGGCGGTCATCGGACCGTCTATCTGCCGGGAATGTTATGAGGTGGGGCCGGAGGTTGCGGAAGCCTTCCGGGATGAATTTCCGGCAGCTCTGCATAACCGGCTGTTTTACAGAAAGCCCGATGGAAAATATCAGTTGGATCTCTGGGAGGCCAACCGCCAGGTGCTGCTGGCGGCCGGACTCCGGGAGGAGAATATCGGTATGCCGGGAATCTGCACCTGCTGTAACCCGGATTTCCTGTTTTCCCATCGGGCCAGCCGGGGAAAACGGGGAAATCTGGGCGCCTTTCTGATGCTGAAAGCAGACTAGCTGGAGCGGATTTCCTGGCGCATAAAGCCGATATAGGAGCCGCCGAATGCCGCGATCATGAGGGCAAACAGGCCGCAGAGATGCGGCCAGATCAGCAGAAGGCTCTGACCCAGGCTCAGATAGCCTGATATGGCGCCCTCCAGTTGGCTGACGGTCACTACATTGATGGATCTGACCGAAGGACTCATGATGGTGGATACAGCTTCACTGTACAGATAATAGGGAGAAATCCGGTTCAGATTCAGCTCAAGCGTATAATTGTTGTAAGAATTAAACAGTGCATTGAACTCCGTATCAATGGGATAGACTGCATTGGCGATGATATTCGCGATCAGGCTCATGAAGATGGCAAAAAAGAGCCACAGAGCAAAGCTGGTGACTCCGATGAGAGCCAGGATGATATAAAAGCGTTTGCTGGATAACTGGTCGGAGAGCTCCTTTTCATACAGGGCCCGCAGCCCGCTGTCAGCGGCGCTTTCGGGAGAAGAGCTTTCCGAATGAAAACGGAAGAGCTTTCCGGGTGTCTGTTTGATGGCTGATACTTTCATGGTTACTTTGACCTTCCCTTTCAAAATATAGTCTGTAGATTTCGTCCAGATCGCCGCCCTTCTGACGAAGCTGAAGAATGGTACAGCCG
>DVJR01000093.1 GCA_018716575.1 Candidatus Scatomonas merdavium
GTATGCTAATTATTAATATACAAATTTAAAGTTTAGCAAAGGAGACATACATCATGCAGGAAACATTTCACTATCTTCTCCTTTCCAGCCATCTGACGCTGCAGAAGCTGATTATGCAGGCTCTGGAGGACACCGGGCTGACCTCCGGCCAGCCGAAAATTCTGGACTACCTACGGGAGCACGACGGCTGCATACAAAAAGATCTGGCAGACGCCTGCCACGTGGACGCCGCAACCATCGTGGGCCTTTTGAACCGCATGGAGAGCGGCGGCCTTTTAAGCCGCCGGCAGCAGGACGGCAACCGGCGTTCCTTCTTCGTCTATCTGACGGAAAAGGGTCGGGATATGGCAGAATGCGTCAACCAGGCATTCGACCGGCTGGAAGAAGCGGCATTTCACGGATTTTCACCCGAAGAACGCCGGACGCTTACGGAAGGACTGAGAAAGTTTAACCAGAATTTACAGGAAATGAGGCATCGACATGAATAAAACAGAACTTATCAAACGTTATCTTTTCTTTCTCGCAGGGCTGTTCGTCAATTCCTTTGGGGTGGCTTTTATCACAAAAGCCGATCTGGGAACCTCTCCGATCTCCAGCATCCCTTACACCCTCAGCCTGGGCTTCCGCCCGACTCTGGGAATGTTTACTCTCTATATGAGCCTGGTGCTGATCGCCGTCCAGCTTCTGCTTCTGAGGAAAAAATTTCCGAAAAAACGGAGCCGGAGAAAAGAAAACTCTTTTACCAGAGAATTCTTTATCCGGCTCCAATCGCTTATTTAGCAGGGAATTTCATTTACCTCTTCAGCTGCACGTCCTGCTCATATTTCCGCACTTCCTGATACCACGCTTCTCCGACCGGAACGCCGCAGGATTCACAGTAATAATCCCATACCATCCCGAAGGGATAGGTCTTCAGCTCCTCCTGCATCATCATCAGTTCCGTGAACTGATTGGTATCCTGCAGCTCCTTCAGCCTGGCACTGGGACTCACCAGGGCATACAGCAGCGCCTTTTCCATATTGCGCATTCCGATAGCCCAGGCCGCCACCCGGTTGATGCTGGCATCGAAATAGTCAAGAGCCAGCAGAACCCGGTCGAGCGCGTCATTTCTCACGATCTCCTTTGCGATTTCCTTTGTCTCATCATCAAACAGCACCACATGATCCGAATCCCAGCGCACGCCGCGGGTCACATGCAGCGCTATTTTGTCGTTAAACAGCAGCATGGACGGAATCTTGTCAGAAACCACTTCCGTCGGATAGTAATGGCCGTTGTCCATCAGGCTGATGATTCCCCTGCTGGCTGCATAATTCACGGTAAATTCGCTGGAACCGACAGTGTAGGATTCCATACCGATGCCGAACACCTTGGACTCCAGGCAAACGTACACCTTTGTTTTATCATAATCTACGGAGAGGATTTCATCCAGCGAATCCCTGAACCTGGCCCTGGGGCCCAGACGGTCTGCCGGAACATCCTTATAACCGTCCGGAATCCAGATGTTCATTGCGCAGGGATACCCTGTCTGCTCCGCAAAATACTGTGAAATACGGATACATGCCTTCCCATGGTCGATCCAGAATCTGCGTATCTCCGGATCCGGACTGGAAAGCGTCAGGTTGTCCTTTACCTTGTCATGAGAAAAGAAGGTCGGATTAAAGTCCAGGTCAATGCCTCTTTCTCTGGCAAAATCCACTCATTTCTGAAAATGCTTCGGTTCCAGCCTGTCCCTGTCAGCAAACTCGCCGGGCTCAAAAATTGCATAGCTGGCATGAAGATTCAGCTTTTTTGCTCCGGGAATCAGCGAAAACGCCTTATCTATATCCGCCATGAGCTCTTCCGGCGTTCTGGCTTTTCCGGGATAATTGCCTGTAGTCTGAATGCCCCCAGTCAGTTCTCCCACATTGTCAAATCCCATTACATCGTCGCCCTGCCAGCAGTGCATGGAAACCGGAACCTTTTTCAGCGTCTCGATAGCTTTGTCGGTATCCACCCCGATCCCGGCATATATCTTTCTGGCGAGCTCATAGTTTTCTTTTACCGACATCCTGTAACCTCCGTTACGCTTTGTATACTTTTATTCCAAAAGATTCATGAATAACGTCACGGGCTGCTTCTACTGTGGCAAATTCTCCTGCCTTCAGCATCTGCGCCGTAATGTTTCCGATCGCAGTGGCCTCTCCAGGTCCCGCATGTACTTCCTTTCCGGTGGCGCGGGCCGTCAGCTCATTGAGATATCCGGCATTGGAACCGCCGCCCACCACGTGAATTCTCGAATAGGTGCGTCCTGTCGTTTCCTCCAGCTCCTGTGCCGTCCTTGCATAGCACTCAGCCAGGCTGGCATAAATCACCGTGGCAAGCTCACCCAGCGTCTCCGGCACAGGCTGTCCGCTGTTCCGGCAGTATTCCTTTACCGCCTCCGTCATATTGTCCGGGGACAGGAAACAGTTATCGTTGGCGTCCACGCGGGACGGAAAATCCTTCGCCTCTTCCGCCATGTCGCAGATCTCCGCAAAGCTGTAGGCATCGTTGTACTCATGGCGTACGGACTGAATCATCCAGAGGCCCATGATATTTTTCAGATGACGGAATCTGTAGTTGTAACCGCCCTCATTGGTAAAGTTTCTGTCGCAGCTCTCCTGGGAGCAGTCCGGCTTCGCCATCTCCACGCCCATCAGCGACCAGGTGCCGGAGCTGATATAAATAAAATCGTCATCATTTGCCGGAACAGCCAGTACCGCCGAGCCTGTATCATGCGTACAAGGCGTCACAATCTCCAGATCGTAGCCGATCTCCTCCACCAGCTCAGGACGAAGACCGCCCAGGCTCGTACCCGGCATTACCAGCTCCTTAAACATGGATTTCTTATAGCCCAGCATATCCATCAGCTCATAATCCCATCCGTTCGTCTGGGCATTGATCAGCTGGGACGTCGTAGCCTCCGTATACTCATTGACCTTTTTCCCGGTCAGCAGGAAATGAAAATAGTCCGGGACAAACAGCAGCGAATCCGCCTGCTCCATATACTGGGGATATTTCTTCTTCACAGCCATCAGCTGGTAAATCGTATTGTAAATTGCTTTCTGGATGCCGGTTCTGGCATAGATGTCTTCCTGTGAAATAATTTTATACACCTCGTCATCCATTCCGTCCGTCCGGTGATCCCGATACCCTACCGTGTTGCCCAGAACATGGTCATTCTCATCCAGCAGCACGAAATCCACGCCCCAGGTATCAACGCCGAGGCTTGAGGGAATTTTACCCATTTCCTTACATTTTTTCAGGCCCGTAACGATCTCCTGGAAAATGCGGTCGAATTCCCAGCACAGCTCGTCTCCTTTCTTCACCATGCCGTTCTCAAAACGATGCACCTCCTCCAGCTGCATCTTTCCATCCTCCAGCCATCCCAGGATCAGACGTCCGCTGGACGCTCCCATATCGACTGCCGCATAATACTTACTCATGGAAAAATTCCTCCTTCTCATATGTCGTCATAGCATTCCGGCCGGACGGCCTCCATGATCTTCACCCTCCGGCCTGAAACGGCTCTGCCGTTCCAAAATATATGTTCATTATACCAGAATACAGGCCGCTTGTTAAGAACTGTGTTTGTAAAAAAAAATGTCCTTATTTGCAGTCGGATTACTCTTTTTCCTCCAGCATCCTGCTTCTGTACTCTTTTGGCGTCATTCCCGTAGCGTTCTTAAATACCCGGCTGAAATAGAACTGGCCGTTGAATCCGGTAAATTCCGCTATCTGCCCGATCAGGTATTCGTCGGTCTCCAGCATTTTCTTGGCTTCCTCCAGCCGGATATTCGTCAGGAATTCATTATAGGTGCACTTGCAGCAGTTTTTAAAAATCCGGCTCAGATATGGCTGGCTGATCCCAAACCTGTTGCAGACCGTCAGAATACTGTTGTTCCCGCTTAAATTTCCACGGATGAATTTCTCAATTTCCTCTACCATTTTCTGATCGCTGATCTTCCCCTTCGGAAGCAGGGACGCCTCGCTCTTCTGCTGCTCAGTCTCATCCAGCGCCTTCTGGATCTGGCGGAGCACCTCGCCCACCTTCTTCGGCTCCAAAGGCTTCAGAAGATAGTCGAAAGCTCCGTAGGTAAAGGCGTCATGGACATAATCAAAATCCGAATAACCGCTGACTGCCACGCAGATTGCCTGCCTCTCCTGCTGCATTACGTATTTGATCAGCTCTACGCCGCTTTCTCCCGGCATTTTCATATCCGTCACAACCACATCCGGCCTTTTTGCCCGGTACGCTTCCATGGCTTCCTCTACGCTGTAGGCCTCCGCCACAATCTGAAACACCTCGCTTCTCCGCTCGATAATCCTTCGCTCCATGGAAATTGCAGCCGGTTCATCATCTACCAGTAATACTCTGTACATATTTTTCTCCCTAGTTCCCGCCTTCTGCGGCCGTACCGTTCTCACGTTCGCAAACTGTTCTCAGGCATCAAATCCGAAACGGATGCTGGTCCCTCCTTCTTCATTTCCGGGCAGCAGTTCATACCAGAAGCTCTCTCCGAAAAACAGAGACAGCCGTATCAATGTGCCGCCCAGGCCCATTCCTCCGAACTGCACCCGGGAAGACGAGTACAGCTCCGCATCCTCTTCTGAAAATTCCTTCAGCCTGCTCCTGATCCGCTCCGCATCTTCCTCGGAAATTCCGCAGCCGTTATCTGAAACCTCCACCGTCACATGACCGTCTTCATAGGATGTCGCCACCTTTACGATCACTGTTTCTCTCTCCATCAGACTGTATTTTATAGCATTTTCCACAAGCGGCTGATAGGTCAGCTTAGGGATCATCAGATATGTACATCTTCCGTCGGTCCGGATTTTATATTCCAGACGCTGGCGGTAACGGCTTTTCATAATGGCCAGGTACGCCCTCAGATTTTCCATCTCATCCCCGATGGTCACTTCCGCCTCATCATAATCCGCCGCATACCGGAGAATCTCCGTCAGGCTGTAGCAGGCGTCGGCAGCCTCCTCATTTTCGCCCTGTTCGCACATATTGGCGATACCGCCCAGAGAATTATAGAGGAAATGCGGCCCGATAGTAGACTGCAGCGCATCAAAAAGAGCCTTATTCTGCGCGGACTCCATTTTTTTCTGGCGTGTCAGCGCCTCCCGAAGCCTCTTCCCCATGCTCTCAAAGGAGGTTACAAGAACCTCCGTTTCCGGCGTCTTGTTCCGCACCGGCACCTTCTCGCCGATATTCTGAATATCGATTTTCTCCATATAACGGACCAGAGCATTCAAAGGCCGCATGATCATCCGGGTAATGAGCTGGCTGAAAACCGCATTCAGGAGCACCAGAATTACCGCAACCACGATAATTCCCTGTATCATCTGGTCTGCCGCCGCAGTCAGGACCGCACGCTCCACCACCATAATCACACGGCAGGCAAAGTAATTGGACGGCGCGATAGCAAGCACCTCTCTGTCCGTCGTCAGTGTTCTGGAATAGCGGTTCGACAGGGCGCTCAGCTCCGCCATATAGCTTTCATCCCGATCCATATTGCTGTAAAAATATTCACCCGTGTCGTCCATAAGCACGGCTACGCCCACGGCACTTCCGTTGATCGTGGCTTCACAGATATCCTTTATGTAGAAGGAATTCTGCTGTACCTCGATAAAACCGGTAATTTCCGTGTCTGAATTTTTGATGGGCTTGATTTCCGAAACCACCGTGACTCCTCTGCTGTTGTCCCAGAAATCCTCCGTTTCTCCAAGATAGACCCGGCTCGTCGCCTGATTCATATTGTAATTATTAATAAAATATTCCGCCCGCGCCTTCACATCCTCGCTTTCCGGCTGTGCCGCACCCGTGCAGATATAATCGCCGTCCAGGCTGTACAGGGCAACGCGGCGGATATTAGAGCGGTTCTTATAGGCATTTACCAGACGCTCTCTCAGAGTTGCCGTATCCGCATACGTCCGGTTCTCCGTCAGCCAGTGCTCCCATACGGTTGAGAAAATATTACCGGACATCACATCTATCGTCACCTGGTCCAGCGTATCCAGGATATTGTCCACCTGCGTCATGACTGTGTCGGAAAGCTGCACCAGATTATCCTCATCCTCTTCAAAAATCTGCCTGGAATAATACTGATAGAATATCACCATCGCTGCAGAGATAAATACAGTCACAAGCAGCGTATACACCAGGGCGAGCCTGCTGCTCAGTTTCATCTTCCGCCTTCTCAGGCCCATATCCGCACCCCGTCCTTTCCGTCTATCCTGTCCGCATCCGGCGTCCTGCTATCGTCTCCGGATCCACTGCACCGCCAGCTCTGTCCAGCCCGCATTATCCGGAAGAACCTGTGAGGGCCGTTCCTCTGTTGTTCTGTCACAGAGCGAAAGGCCGTGCTCTCCCTTCTCATACAGGTGCAGCTCGCAGGCCACATGGCTTCCGCGCAGAGCCGCCGCGAAAAGGAGTGAATTTTCCACCGGAACCTGTTCGTCCTCAAAAGTAGCCCATATGAAAGCCGGAACCGTGTCAGCCGTCACATGCTTCTGGCAGGAAAGCCTGCAGGACAGCTCTTCCCGCTTATCCCCCATAAGATTCTGACAGCATTCCTCATGCCCATATTCTTCCATGGAAATCACCGGATAACACAGAATCATCCCATCCGGCTTCCAGAGATACGGAGCGCAGGCCAGATGTTCCGCAAGCAGGGGGTTCTTCCAGTCTGTTCCCAGAGAAGCGCAGAGGTGCCCTCCGGCAGAAAAGCCGCATACCAAAATTTTCTCCGGATCAACATTCCATTCTGACGCGTGCTTCCTCACCTCTGCCACAGCCGACGCAAGCTCCAGAAAAGCTGCCGGATACCGGTTGGGCGCCACGGAATACTGCAGGACAAAAGCGTGTATCCCGGCTGCCAGAAAGCGCATGGCTACCGGATCTCCTTCTCGTTCAGATTTATAACGGTAGGCTCCGCCCGGGCACACGATTACCGCCGGACGCTTCACAGAGTGTACAAGCTTCGGGCTCCTCTCCAAAAGATAACCGTACAGCACCGGCTGGTACGCATCCTTTTTAGCTCCTTCCGGATAAACCGGGCATATTTTCCGTTCTATATATCGCATATGTCTCTACCTCTCTTCCGTTTCAGCTGCATCGTTAATTCCGATTCTGATTATATCATACCCGGATTTTATCGTGCAAGCTGCCCGGCGCCCGTTCTGTCATCTCCGGATACATAAAACGGCAGCAGCGCCGCCGGGATATTCTGTCCCGCACGCCGCTGCTGTATGTTTCCTCAGCCAGGCCGGAATGCACTCCGGCAGCCGGTAAAATCGCTGTGCAATTAATAATCGAACTCGTCTACGTTGCTAGCGTCGAATACAAGAGCATCACCCAGGATACACTCTTTGTTCTCGATAGCCTTCTCGCCCAGTCTTCCTGCATTGATGGAAGTGGAATCAGAGGTGATATCGCCGGTTACCATCTGATATGCGCTCTGAATTGCCAGATATCCCAGATCCGCGCAGTTCCACAGAACACCGATATTCAGAGGATTGCTCTCATCCTTGATATATGTCTTCAGGGCGTTCGGGGTTGCCAGGCCGGTCAGCGTGATCTTGCTTGCATCCGGTTTGCTGGAAGCAGACTGATACTGTGCTCCCAGAGCAGGCGTAGCCATAGAGGACAGAGCGATCGCGCACTGGATCTGGTCTTCACCCTCACCCATACGTCCGATCAGAGTAGCGGCCTCACTGTTTACCTGCGTCTCATCGGTTCCCGGATAGTAGATGTCAGTATCTTCGTTCTGGATTACCATGAAGCTGTATTCGTCAGTTTCCAGAAGGCCTTTGATGGCTTCCGTCCATGCGTTCTGGTTCGCATCGGTTCCGGTGCTGGATACCAGGGCGATATTCGCCGGCTTATCGGGGCCGTAGCCTTTTTCCTTCAGGTCAGTAGCAGCCGCGTCCAGAAGACCTTTGGCTGCTGCGTCAGCGCTGATCTGGTTTACAAACAGGTCGCGGGAATCCGCCTGTGCGTCAGCATCGAAGGTGAGCACTTTAATTCCGGCATCCTGCGCTTTCTGCAGAGTCGGTGCGATAGCGGTAGGATCGTTGGGAGATACGACAATGGCGTCTACACCCTGAGCAATCCAGCCTTCCAGGATATCCACCTGCTTCTGGTTCGTCGCCTGATCCTGAGACGGT
Organism: Candidatus Scatomonas merdavium; assembly: GCA_018716575.1. Classification (GTDB taxonomy): domain Bacteria; phylum Bacillota; class Clostridia; order Lachnospirales; family Lachnospiraceae; genus Scatomonas; species Scatomonas merdavium. Next base: position 8,194 of record DVJR01000093.1, read on the forward strand.
CCGTCATACAGAAGTTCGATTCCCAGCTCTTCAGCTGCTTCTTCCGCGCCGCCGCGGCAGGCATCGAAATAGTTCTCGCCCTTGAACTTCGGAAGCATGGCGATGGTGATGTCACCGGCAGCCGCGCTGTCGCCTCCCGAAGAGTTTGAAGCAGATGTGCTGCTTCCTGCAGAGGTGGATGCAGACGTACTGCTTCCGCCGGAATTTGCAGAGGATGTGCTGCTGCTGTCAGAGCCGCCGCATCCGGCCAGCATAGACATGGACATAATTCCTACCAGCGCTCCCGCTACTACCTTGGATAATGTTTTTTTCTTCATACTTTGCCTCCTTTTACCTTGTAAAGTATTTGAAGTATCTATTGCAGCGGCCGGCTCCGCCCTTTTCGCGTCCTGCCGCCTACAATACAACCGGATTCATACGTCCTGCGGCCTTACTGCTGCGCCGCTGTCTCCTCCGAGGACGTAATTTTGATAACCTTTCTCTGTTTTTCTCTGGCCGCCACAATTGAGAAGGCAATCAGGGAAATCAGAAGCACCACGCCCTGAACGATGGTCTGCGCATTGATCGGAATATTCATAACTGTCAGGCCGCTGTTCAGAGTGGCAATGATCAGGGTGCCGAGCAGCGTTCCCTTCATATCGCCGACACCGCCCATAATACTGGTGCCGCCCAGTACGACGATCGTAATAACGTTCAGGTTAAAGTTGCTGCCCGCGTCATATTTTACGCTGGTGAATCTGCCCAGGTAAACGAAGGAAGCCAGCGCACACACAATGCCCGTCACCGTAAAGATGATGATCTGCATTTTCTCCACATTGATGCCTGCGTATCTGGCCGCATTCTTATTCAGACCGATAGCGAACAGCTTCCGTCCGAAGGTACTCCGCTGAAGAACGATTACAAAAATCACCGCCATCACCGCAAAGAATATAAGCTGAATCGGAATTGGCCCCACCATGGTGTTGC
>DVJR01000094.1 GCA_018716575.1 Candidatus Scatomonas merdavium
CTTTATCCAACAGGAACTCTCCCTCAACTCTTCCACTGTTTGAATCTGTATTTTCCTTTCCCGTAACCGGATACCGGTTCAATAATTTCGTGCTCCGCCATCTCGCGAAGCAGCGCGGAACTTCTGGTCGCTTTCAGACCAAGGATTTTCTGCACATCCGATCTGCCGAAGATCGTCTGACAGCCAAATTCCTCCAGCAATTTGCAGATATGGAAAGCCGTTTTTTCCGTAAACAAGTCTTTAATGTTCGCTTTTATTTTTCCAATATTCGCTTTTTGCTCTTCAATGTTCACTTTTAGGGGTGTTCTGAAAACACCGCTGATGTGTAATGTCCGGTTATGAAGCGGATGATTCTCATTCAGCAAAAGGTTTCTTAAGAACAGCTCCAGAAATTCCGTAGTCTCATGGATACCGTTTTTCAGATCGTTATAATTTGCCCGGACAAGAGCGTTTCGGAAATACCAGGCGTTCTCAGCAAAAATGTCATTTGTCACATCAAATCCAAGCGTCCGAAGATATTTGATAAAAAATACAGCCGTTGTTCTGGTATTGCCCTCTCCGAATACATGAATCTGCCATAATCTTGAAATGAATACCGCAAGGTGATGAATAATTTCCTCCATTGAAAGATTGCGATAAGAGAACTTTTTCTCTTCAGAAAAATCGTAATCCAGAGTCGCCCTGAGTTCCGTAGCACTGCCATAAATCACGGTTGCTCCATTCAGCACCCATTCCTTCTTTGTTATGTTATAATCCCGGATGCGTCCCGCATGAGAATAGATGCCGGTAAACAGCTTTCTATGAATGGAAAGATATTCATTTGGTGTAAAGCTGAATGCCTTTTCAGAAAGAAGCGCTGCAATTCTGGCCGAGACCTTGTCTGCCTCCTCGGTACGATCTTCGGCATTACGTGAAGGATTCTCCTCGTAATAAGCCTGAAGAAGGGCATTTGCCTCTTCAAATGATATCTCCCCCTCAATATTACGAACAGCCGTACGCACCAGATATTCCGATATTTTGAGACCATCAACTGCCTGCAGCCCAATGGCCGTATGCCATGCATACCCCTTGTCCCGTTTATCCGGCTCGGATTCCCTGATATATTCTTTAAAAGGATCTTTATTCACTTCCTATCACCTTCTCTTTTGCCAATCACGTATCTTTGACAACATACAGACCGCCTCACAGCTCTCCGTCCACGGGAACATATCCACCGGCCATACCTCATGTGCCCGGTACCCCTTCCTTCGGATGTATTTTAGATCTCGCGCCAGCGTCTCCGGATTGCAGGAAATGTACACGATCCGCTCAGGCCCGAGCCTGACTGCCGCGTCCAGAAAGGTTTCCGTACTCCCAGCCCGGGGCGGATCTATGAACAACACGTCGGTACGCTCGCCTTCCGCCGCCATGGCCGTCATAAACTCTCCGGCGTCCCCTTCGAAAAAACGGGCGTTCTTCACTCCGTTTCTTCTGGCGTTCCAAATGGCGTCCTTTACCGCCTGACGGTTCAGCTCCACGCCGATAACCTCAGAAACCCGGTCGGAAGCGATCAGCCCGATAGTCCCAATGCCGCAGTAGGCATCGACGACCCGTTCCCGTCCGGTCAGAGCCGCCAGCTCCAGAGCTTTTCCGTAAAGGACTTCCGTCTGTACGGGATTTACCTGATAAAAAGACTGCGGCGAGATGCGGAACGTCTTTCCGCAGAGCCTGTCCTCTATATACCCTCTGCCGTACAGCACAATGTCCCGGTCTCCCAGCACCATGCTTGTCTTTCGGTCGTTGACATTTATCACCACGGAGGTGATCTCCGGATGTTCCTTCCGCAGAGCCTTTACGAAATTATTTTTGGAGGGCAGCACGGGAGAAGCCAGCACCAGCACCACCAGAACCTGTCCCGTGGCAAAGCCTCTCCGCACAAGGACGTGACGGAGCAGGCCATATCCCGTGTCCTCGTCATATACCCGGATCCGAAAGGATTTCAGAAGCCCCCGCACCGTCCCGATAATCCGGTCGGCAGTCTCATCCTCGATCAGACAGTGTTCTACGGGAACGACCCTGTGGGTGCCCTCTTCATAAGTGCCGGAAATGATTTTACCGTCCCTGGTTCTGGCAAAGGCCGCGCTGACCTTATTCCGGTAATGCCAGGGATGTTCCATGCCAAGAACAGGCCGCACGGAGCACAGGTCTTTGAATAGCTTTCTTACCTGGCCTTCTTTTTTCTTCAGCTGCTCCTCATAAGGCATGTCAAGCCAGGCACAGCCTCCGCATTTTTTTGAAAAACGACAGTTCTTTTCCATCAGAATACCACTCCTGTCAGCTCAATCAGAAGCCCCCAGGCCACGCCGGCGGCGTAGAGGGCAGCCGTTACCTTCAGATTTTCTTTCAAACTCCGGTTAGTCCGGAACAGCACCAGAATTCCCACACCGGCTCCCACCAGCAGCCCGGCCATCATCTGGCCCGCCCCCAGGATTCCCTGTAAATAAAGCTCCGTAATAACTACTGAAGAAGCGCAGTTGGGAATCAGGCCGATGATGCCTGCCAGAAATACGCCGAACACCGGCTGGCCGGTCAGGAATCCTGCTAAAGCTTCTTCCCCTGCCGCTTCAATTGCCAGACCGATGAAAAAAGAAATCACCAGAATAAACAGCATGATCTGTATCGTATGCCGCAGCGCCGATTTCAGTATGCCGTCCTCACAGTGACAGTGCTCATGCTCGCAGAGGTCATGAATATCTTTATGATGCCCGTGCTGATCCGGCTTTCTGCGGATCAGCAGATCCACAATAAAGCCTGTCGCTGCTCCTATGGCTGCTTTGGCAGCCAGAATTTTCAGAATCACCGGGATGGCCACCGCTTCTGATATGAGAATCGGCAGCATTTCATCGGAGGTAGATAAAAAAATAGACAGCAAAGTTCCCAGCGTAATCACCCCGCCGGAAAACAGACTGGCGGCAGCGGCGGAAAAGCCGCACTGAGGAACTGCGCCGGCCGCAGCGCCTAACAGGGGACCCAATTTCCCCGCCCTTCCCATCATGCGGGCGGACTTCTGTCCTGTCTTGTGTTCCAGATATTCCATGAGCAGATACGTCAGGAACAGAAACGGCAGCAGCCGCACCGTATCCAGCAGCGCATCCAGCAATACGTCAAAAAGCATATGGTCTACTCCTTCCAAAGTGTGCGCTTTTGCGCACTCCGAAAAAAGGATGCCGCACAACCACTTCTGCGGCATCCTTGTCCCAGGCATTTTTATTCTAACAAATCAGCAGGCGCAAAGTCAATACGCACTCGTTACTTTGCCGTTTCCCGCTCTTCTTTCCGGACATATTTTTCTGCATGCGCTTCATAATCCCTGAAGAACTCTGACAGATTATTCAGGGCACGGGCCAGCACCTCCACTTCCTGCTCACTTAAGTGGCGGATTACAGCATCTGTCATCTGGTCGTGAAAATCCCTGTGATGATAGTATGCCCTCCGGCCTTTTTCCGTCAGACTGATATTGACAATCCGTCTGTCGGCCTCGCTGCGGTTCCGTTCCGCATAATGTTTCTTCACCAGACTGTTCATGGCCGTGGTCAGAGATCCCACTGTAATGCCAAGCTTTTTGGCAATCGCTGACATATGATTGCCCTCCAGCCCGACAGCCTCCAGCACATGCATATCATTATTGGTAATATCCTTAAATTCTTCCGTAATAATTGCCCGTTCTTCCAGTTCCCATATTTCATTGAACAGATAGACCAGCACATCATTAATCGTATCGCGTACGTTCAATTCTATTCTCCTGCAAACACTGCAACTCTGTTCTCATTTGCCCTTACATCTTCCGGAAGCGTTCATACCTGTGAGCCGCCAGCTCTTCACCGGACATGGTTCTGTATTTCTGCAGAAACGCATCAATCTTCACACGCATTGTACCAAGTACATGCCTCAGATTGCCCGGATTCACAGGCTCCGGCTCCGGTATCACCTGCTCTACCACGCCCAGCTCCTTCAGATCTCCCGATGTCAGTTTCATGGCTCCGGCTGCCTCCGGAGCCCGTTTGCTGTCCTTCCACAAAATGGATGCAAAGCCCTCCGGCGACAGAATGGAGTACGTGGCATTTTCCATAATCCAGACTTCGTCAGCCACAGCCATGGCCAGAGCGCCGCCGCTGCCGCCCTCACCCACAAGGATGGAGAGCACCGGCACCTTCAGCGCTGACATCTCATACAGATTCCGGGCAATGGCCTCGCCCTGTCCGCGCTCCTCTGCTTCCATTCCGCAGAAAGCTCCCGGCGTATCCACAAAGCAGATCACCGGACGTCCAAACTTTTCCGCCTGCTTCATGAGCCGCAGCGCCTTCCGGTATCCGTCGGGAGAGGGCATGCCAAAATTGCGGTTCATATTTTCCCGGGTTGTTTTTCCCTTTTCCTGAGCGATGACCGTCACTGGCGTGCCGTTAAACCGCGCCACGCCGCCTATGATCGCTTTATCATCTTTATAATACCGATCCCCGTGGAATTCCATAAAATCCGTAAACAGCCCTTCGATATAATCCGTGCCCACCGGCCGGTCTTTTCTTCGGGACAGCAGCACCCGGTCCCAGGCTTCGGGATTTCTGGATAAACGCTCCCGCGCCGCCGGCTTCTCCATTTCGGATTCCTCCTGGCTTCTGGCCGGAACCACCGGCTCCGTCTCAAATAATACCTTTCCGGAATCCGCATGGAGCTTCAGTATCCGGGAAAGCACGTCCTTTAGCTCCTCCCGTTCCACAATCCGATCCACAAAGCCGTGCTCCAGCAGAAATTCTGACCGCTGAAATCCTTTCGGCAGCTTCTGGCCGATGGTCTGCTCAATCACCCGGGGGCCGGCAAAGCCTACCAGGGCTCCCGGCTCTGCCAGGATAATATCTCCCAGCATGGCAAAGCTGGCAGTTACGCCGCCCGTTGTAGGATCAGTCAGCACCGTTATATAGAGAAGTCCCGCATCGCTGTGCCGCTTCAGCGCTGCCGACGTCTTGGCCATCTGCATCAGAGATACGATGCCCTCCTGCATCCTGGCTCCGCCTGAACAGGTAAACAGAATCACAGGCAGTCTTTCCTCGGTGGCACGCTCCACTGCTCTGGTGATCTTCTCACCCACTACCTGCCCCATGCTTGCCATCATAAAACGTCCGTCACAGACTCCGGCCACAGCCGGCTGGCCGTTGATCATCACCTTTCCCGTGACAACCGCTTCCTCCAGCTTCGTCTTGGCGCGCATGGCTTTCAGTTTTTCCTCATATCCTTTGAAATTCAGAGGGTTGCGCTCCGGAAGCCCTTTATCCCACTCTTCAAAAGTCCCTTCATCACTGATCATTTCGATCCGGCGGTATGCATGAACCCGGAAGTAATTGTGGCATTTGGGGCAGATATAATAGCCCTTCTTCACATCGTCTGTCAGTATGGCTGATTTACATACATTACATTTTTTCAACAGGCCCTCCGGAACCTCCGGATGAGAGGCAGGACGTCCCGCCGTCTGGCTGTCCGCTGCCCGCCTGGTTTTCTTAAATAAATCCTTCCACTCCATCGTCTATCGTCCCTGCTTTCAGATCTCATGGGTATTCAGATACTCGATATCCGTATTCCCCGCCCTGTAATCCGGCTCGCCAAGAATCCGGTACAGATAATCCGCGTTGGTGTCAATTCCTTCCACAATCACTTCGCCCAACGCGCTGGTCATCTTGGCAATGGCTTCAGCCCTGTCTTTTCCGTGTACGATCAGTTTAGCGATCATGGAGTCGTAATACGGCGGTATGGTATAACCGCTGTAGACCGCCGTATCCATCCGGATGCCGCAGCCTCCCGGAAGATAGAGGGTCTTTATAGTTCCCGGCGACGGCCGGAAATTCTTGTCCGGGTTTTCCGCATTAATCCGGCATTCAATGGCGTGTCCGGTAATGCGTACATCCTTCTGCGACACAGACAGCGGCTCACCGGAAGCGATCCGGATCTGCTCTTTAATCAGATCCAATCCTGTCACCATCTCCGTTACCGGATGCTCTACCTGAATTCTGGTGTTCATCTCCATGAAATAGAACTTCTCATTTTTTTCCAGAAGAAATTCTATGGTTCCGGCATTGACGTAATGGGCCGCCTTCGCCGCCTTAACAGCCGCTTCGCCCATCTTCTTCCGAAGCTTCTCGGAAATAGCCGCGCAGGGCGCCTCCTCGATGACTTTCTGGTGATTCCTCTGGATAGAACAGTCCCTCTCTCCCAGATGGATTACATTTCCCTGGCTGTCCGCCAGGATCTGGAATTCGATGTGGCGGGGATGCTCCACGAAATGCTCGATATACATGGTGTCGTCCCCGAACGCCATCTGAGCTTCCTTCTGTGCGGTCTGGAACGCCAGATCAAATTCCCCGGCGTTAAACGCCGTCCGCATTCCCTTGCCGCCTCCGCCCAGTGCCGCTTTAATCATAACCGGATAACCGATTTTTTCCGCCTCTTTTTTTCCGTGGCGCACATCATAGACAGGATCCGTCGTTCCGGGGATTACAGGTACACCGGCCGCAATCATAGTATTCCGTGCCTCGGCTTTGTTGCCCAGCTTCTCAATGACATCAGAACCCGGCCCGATGAAAGTAATATTGCACTCCTCGCAGAGCCTGGCGAACTGGCTGTTCTCCGACAGGAAGCCAAATCCCGGATGAATAGCGTCCGCGCCTGTCACGATTGTGGCACTGATAATCTGCTGCATGCTCAGATAGCTTCCGCCGGAAGCTCCCGGCCCGATGCAGACTGCCTCGTCCGCCAGCTGGGTGTGGAGAGCCTCCGCATCCGCCTCCGAATAGACAGCTACGGTCTCTATGCCCATTTCCCGGCAGGCCCGGATAATCCGGACAGCGATTTCTCCCCTGTTGGCAATCAGAACTTTTTTAATCATATTCTCACCTTATCCTACCATAAACGTCACTTCTGCTTTGGCGACCACCTTACCGTCCACACTGGCCACGGCCTCTCCTACGCCCACCGGCCCCTTCTCCTTAATGATGCGGGTTTCCAGCTTCAGCTTGTCGCCGGGCTTTACCTGTCCTTTAAAGCGGCATTTATCAATACCGCCAAACAGGGCGATTTTTCCTTTATTTTCTTCTTTTGAAAGGATTGCGACCGCACCCACCTGCGCCAGCGCTTCAATAATCAGTACGCCAGGCATTACCGGCAGCTGAGGAAAATGGCCTCTGAAAAAATCCTCCCGGAATGTCACGCATTTATAGCCTGTAGCGAATACGCCCGGCTCATAGTCTTCGATATAATCCACCAGCAAAAAAGGATGCCTGTGGGGAATGATCGCTTCAATTTCCTTGATTCCCAGTCTGTTCATAGCTCCTCCTTACGGCTCTACGCGGAACAAGGGCTGTCCGTATTCCACCGCCTGGCCGTTTTCCACCAGAATTTCCACTATCTTTCCGCTGCAGTCGCTCTCGATCTCATTCATCAGCTTCATGGCCTCTACAATAGCCACCACCTGGCCCTCTTTGACAGTATCTCCCAGCTTAACAAAGGGCTCCGCATCCTCAGACGGCGCTGCATAGAAAACGCCCACCAGAGGCGAAGTGATCACCTGGCCCGGCTTGGGAGCATCTGCAGCAGCTTCCTGCGTTCCAGCTGCCGGAGCTGCTGACTGCGGCGCTGCCGCGCCTGCCGGTGACGCCACCGAAACCGCTGCGGGAATACCCGCCGCGGGAACTGCCGCAACCGGCGCAGGCGCCGGAACGATCTGCTGGATCACTGTTTCCTTTCCGCTGGCCATGGTAATTTTCACTCCGTCCTCTTCATAGGAAAATTCGGTCAGCTTCGAATCTGATACCGCCTGAATTAACTGGCATAACTGTTCTATTTCCATCATAGGCCTCCTGTCAGTCCTCATATTTCTTGATCAGCAGCGTCGCATTGTGGCCGCCGAAGCCCAGCGAGTTGCTCATGGCATAGGTAACCTCCTGCCTGCACGGCGCGCCAAAGCAGTAATCCAGATCACATTCCCCGTCACTCTCAGAAGAATTGACTGTCTGGTGAATATAGCCGTCCAGAATACTCTTTACGCAGGTCACGAATTCTACGCCGCCCGCCGCGCCCAGCAGATGACCGATCATAGATTTTGTAGAATTAATTTTCACCTTATAAGCCGCATCTCCGAAAGCCAGCTTAATGGCTCTCGTTTCTGACAGATCGTTGAGCGGGGTGCTGGTTCCGTGTGCATTGATATAATCCACCTGTTCCGGCACGATTCCCGCCTCTTCCATGGCCAGGCTCATAGCCTTGGCCGCTCCGGAGCCGTCTTCAGCCGGGGCCGTAATATGATGAGCATCTGCCGTAGCGCCGTATCCGACAACCTCCGCCAGAATCTTCGCGCCGCGTTTTTTCGCATGCTCCAGCTCCTCTAATACTGCAATACCGGCACCCTCTCCAAGCACAAAGCCGCTTCTGTTCTTATCAAACGGAATAGACGCGTGCTCGGGGTCATTGCATGTCGTCAGCGCCGTCATATTGGTAAAGCCTGAAACACCTACCGGCGTAATGGCGTTCTCTGTTCCTCCGGCAATCATTACATCCGCATCTCCGCACTGAATTGCCCGATACGCGTCTCCGATGCTGTGAGTGCCGGAGGCGCAGGCTGTTACCACATCCGTGCATTTCCCCTTTGCTCCAAGCTGAATGGAAACGTTGCCTGCCGCCATATTGGAAATCATCATAGGAACCAGCAGCAGATTCACCTTTGCGGGTCCCTTGTCCAGCAGCTTGGCGTACTCCCGCTCAATAGCCTGCAGGCTTCCCACGCCGGAGCCAACGATCACTCCCACGCGGTAGGGATCTTCATCCTCCATAGAGATGCCGGACTGTGCAAAAGCCTCTTTCGCCGCCGCTACTGCATACTGGGAAAAGGCTTCCATTCTTTTGGCAGCTTTAAAATCCATATAGTCAGCCGCTTTAAAGTTTTTTACTTCAGCGGCAATCTTTACCTTATATTCCGTAGTATCAAATTTGGTAATCGGGCCAATCCCAACGCGGCCTTCCTGAATTCCCTGCCAGAATTCCTCCACATTGTTGCCGATGGGAGTAACGGCTCCCAGCCCGGTCACTACAACTCTTCTCTTCATATTCTATCCTTTCTTATTTCCGTTATCCGATAAACTCCTCGCCTTCATACGTTCAGCCATGCCAGTGCGGTTCCGCTTCACTGTGGGTCTTATCACATGGCCATACCGCCGTCTACGCACAGCACCTGTCCGGTGATATATGACGCTGCGTCTGAGGTGAGGAAGCCCACCGCCGCCGCCACATCCTCCGGGCGTCCAAAGGTTCCCAGCGGAATTTCCTTCTTCAGGGCATCCTTCGCCGCATCCGGCAGCGCATCCGTCATATCCGTGGCAATGAAGCCCGGCGCTATGGCATTGACTGTAATTCCTCTGGAAGCCAGTTCCTTGGCCGCAGACTTGGTCAGACCAATCACGCCTGCCTTAGAGGCGCTGTAATTGACCTGGCCGCCATTGCCGCGCAGTCCCACAACGGAGGACAGATTGACGATCCTTCCGCTCCTCTGTTTCAGCATCTGCCGTGCCGCAAAGCGGATAGTATTGAAGGCTCCCTTCAGATTCACCTCCAGCACTCTGTCAAAATCTTCTTCTTTCATCTGCATCAGCAGGCCGTCACGGGTAATGCCCGCGTTATTCACGAGAATATCCAGCCGCCCGTAATCCTTAATCACCTGTCTGATAAAGGCTTCGCATTCCGCGTACTGCGAAACGTCGCACTGCTGCAGCGCAGCCTCGCCGCCTGCCGCTTCAATTTCTTTTTTCACTTCTTCCGCCTTCTCCGCGGAACCGTTGTAATTGATCACTACCAGATTGCCCCGGCCTGCCAGCTCCAGCGCGACAGCTCTGCCGATCCCCCTGGAAGCTCCCGTAACAACCGCTACTTTTTTCTCCGTCATGGGTACCTCCTATGCCAGCGCTGCCGCAGCCTTATCTACATCCTCCAGGCAGCTCACATTATATACAACCGCGCTTCTGTCTATTTTTTTCAGGAAACCTGCCAGCGTCCTGCCAGGTCCGATCTCTACAAACGTATCCACTCCGTTCGCCAGCATATATTCCATACTTTGCTGCCAGCGTACGGAAGAAGAAACCTGCACCTTCAGAAGCTCCTTCGTTTTTCCGATGTCTGTCACCGGTTCCGCCGTCACGTTGGTGACGTAGGGAATGGACAGAGGTGTGAACTGAATCTGATCCAGGGCCTCCATCAGCTTTTCCCCGGCCGGAATCAAAAGGGGCGAATGGAACGGTCCGCTGACATTTAAGGGCAGTACCCTTTTCGCGCCGTTTTCCTTCAGTGCTGCGGATGCCTTTTCTACCGCTTCCGCTGCTCCGGTAATAACAATCTGTCCGGGGCAGTTGTAATTGGCAATCCAGACGCCTTCCATATCCCGGATCGTATCCTCGATTGCCGAAGCCTCCATTCCCAGCACCGCTGCCATAGCTCCTTCTCCTGCCGGAACCGTATCCTGCATGAGAATTCCTCTGGTCCGCACGGTTTTGATCGCTTCATCAGCAGTCATGCCGCCTGCCGTATGGATAGCGCAGTATTCGCCCAGGCTTAAGCCCGCGGCGATGTCCGCCTTCACGCCAGCCTCCTTCAGCACCCGCTCCATAGCCAGGCAGGTAGTCACCAAAGCAGCCTGCGTATATTCTGTCAGATCTAATCTGTCATTTTCTTCGAAACACAAAGCCTTCATATCCAGGGACAGAAGCTCGGATGCCCTGTCATAGATTTCCGCCGCCAGCGGGCTGTTCTCATAGAAATCCTTTCCCATGCCCGCCTTCTGGGCCCCCTGTCCGGGGAAGAGAAATGCTGTCTTACTCATACATTCCCGTTCCTTTCATCAGTTTATCCGTCTCTGCCACCAGGCGCTGTATCACTTCCGCGCAGGTAGGCTCGTCATGAATCATTCCCGCTATCTGTCCGGACATCAGGCTTCCGGTCTTGGTATCGCCTTCCTGGACGGCCCGCCGAAGGCCTCCTACCGTCAGGCTTTCCAGTTCTTCAAAGGTCGCGCCCTGTTTTTCCATTTCCAGATACTTGTTAGTAATCTGATTTCTCAGGACGCGCACCGGATGGCCTGTGCTCCTTCCGGTCACCCTGGTGTCAATATCCTTGGCCTTGATAATATACTGCTTGTAATTCTCATGTACCACCGCTTCCTTTGTCGCCACAAAGCGGGTGCCAAGCTGTACGCCCTTTGCGCCCAGCATAAAGGCTGCAGCAATGCCGCGTCCGTCCGCGATTCCGCCCGCTGCAATCACAGGGATTTTCACTGCGTCAGCCACCTGCGGAACCAGAACCATCGTCGTCGTCTCTCCCACATGTCCGCCGGACTCCGTCCCTTCGGCAACAACGGCGTCTGCACCGGCACGCTCCATCATCTTCGCCATGGCAACGGACGCTACCACCGGAATGATGCGGATACCCGCATTTTTCCATGACTCCAGATACTTCCCGGGATTTCCGGCTCCGGTAGTGACCACCTTTACTTTTTCTTCCGCAACCACCTGCGCTACTTCATCCGCATAGGGACTCATGAGCATGATGTTGACACCGAAAGGTTTGTCCGTCAGCTCTCTTGCCTTGCGTATCTGCTCTCTGACCCATTCTGCCGGAGCATTGGCCGCGCCGATCAGCCCCAGGCCGCCTGCCTCAGATACGGCGGCAGCCAGATGGTGCTCTGCCACCCAGGCCATGCCGCCCTGAATAATCGGATACTGAATACCAAGCAACTTCGTAATTTCTGTCTGCATTGTGTGACCCTCTCTTTTTCTTCTTTTCCTTCTATACTAAATGTGTCAGCCCTGCCATTCCACATAGGCAGCTCCCCAGGAAAGCCCCGCGCCGTAGCCGCACAGGATCAGCTTCTGCCCTTTGTGCAGCTTTCCGGATCTGTTCAGCTGATCCAGTACAAGGGGAACGGTGCCTGAGGAAGAGTTGCCGTACTCCTCCACATTCATGGGGAATTTGCTGATATCCTGCTTCATCCGTTTGGCAATAGCTTCAATGATCCGGCCGTTTGCCTGATGCAGAATGAACAGGTCGATATCATCCGCCGTCATGGATATTTTCTCCAGCAGCTCATGAATCACTGCAGGGACTCTGGTAGCAGCAAATTTAAAAATTTCCTTTCCGTCCATCTGCATATATGTAGTCTCCACAGGCGGGCATACCGTCCGGTTCCGGCTGTTGCAGGTCATGGTCCATCCCATACCGCCGTCTGAATGCATTACGGATTCATAAGGTATGTTTTCCTCTGCCCGGAGCACCACGGCTCCCGCCGCGTCACCAAACAGAATGCAGCTGCTGCGATCCTTCCAGTTTGTCAGTTCCGACAGGCAGTCCGCACCAATAACCAGAATCGTCCTGTACATTCCTGTCTGAATAAATGCCTGGGCCGTGCTGTAGGCAAACACAAAGCCGCTGCAGGCCGCCCCCAGATCAAAGCATACCGCATTGTCCGCGCCGATCAGCCCCTGTACGGAGCATGACGCGCTTGGAAGCACAACATTGGAGGTGATAGTGGCGAACAGGATCATATCAAGCTCTTCCGCTTTGATTCCCGCCATCTCCAGCGCCCTGCGGCTGGCTTCGGCAGCCAGCGAAACGGTAGATTCCTCTCCGGAAATAATATGCCGTCTGGCAATTCCCGTCCGCTCCCGAATCCATTCGTCATTGGTTTCGACAATCTTCGCCAGATCGTCGTTGCTCACGGCCTTTACCGGCACGCAGGAGCCCGTTCCATAAATTTTTCCAGTCATAGCTTTTCTCCGTTTTCCATGTTCATCGCATACAGAACCTGCTTTCGCAGGTTCTGATTCTGACATATTTTTACATTAAAATAGTTTGACATTTAAAGTATATAACAATTCCCATATTTGTCAAGAAAAACTTAATTCTCAAAACACCCCCAGACGCCGGCCAGAGAGCCTATTACCTTCCGGTATACCTCATATTTTTTCTCATAGGTCTCTCTCCTGGACGGATCCGGATACACGGTCTTGGTAATTTTCACCGTTCGAGCAATAGCAGATGGGTAGTCCGGATAGATACCTGCGGCAATCCCGGCTGCCATGGCCGCTCCCCAGGCTCCGATCTCCTTGTCCTCCACCACATCCACAGGAATCTGCAGCACATCCGCAAAGATCTGCACCCACACGTCGGAATTGGCCGCACCCCCTGACAGCCTTATGCTCTCCGGCTTCTCCCGGTTCCGGAGCAGCCGGTCCACATGGGTTTTATGAGAAAATACCACGCCCTCATACACCGCCCGCAGCATGTGTTTCTTCGTATGATATCCTGTCAGCCCGATAAACGTCCCCTTGGCCAGAGGATCCTCGTTGGAGCCATTCAGAAACGGCAGGAAAATCAGATTGGAATCCTCAGGCTGTATGGACTCCACCCACTCATTTGTCAGACTGTAGACAGATTTTCCCTGACGCCGGCATTCTTCCTTTTCACCGGACATCAGATTCCGGATGAACCACTCCATATTGCCCGCAGAAGTAGGGCTGCTCTCTTCCACCAGAAAATAGCCCGGAATGCAAAAGAGAGAATTCAGCGCCACGCTTCCGTCCAGAACCGGTTCCTTCCGGATAAATTCATTGATGCTCCAGGTACCGGCAATCATGCACATCTGCCGTTCATCGGAAAGCCCTGTGGCGATGCCGCAGGCATTCACGTCAAACATTCCCGCCGCCGCAGGCGTTCCTTCCGGGATGCCGCACTGTCCGGACGCTTCTCTTGTAACACGGCCGCAGATTTCACTGGAATACCGGAGAGGCGGCAGCTTGTCAAAGCATTCCTCAATCCCAAACAACGCAAGCAGCTCCCGGTCATAGTTTTTCGTAGTCAGATTCACCAGATTGCCTCCCGTGGAATCTGAATATTCTGCGTATGCTTCTCCCGTCAGCTTATACCGTATATAATCCTTTACCATAAAAATATACTGTGTCCGTTTCAGAACCTCCGGCTCATGCTTTTTCAGCCACGCCAGCAGGCTCACCGGCTGACAGGCCAGAATATTCTGAAAGGACTTCTGAAAAACCTTCTCCCGCGTCCCGTTGCTGTTCCAACGCTCCACCTCCTCCCAGGCACGCGCGTCGGTGGACACGATGCCGGGGTAAGATGGTTTCCCGTCGTACCCCACCAGATACAGGCCCTTTCCGTGTCCGGAAAAAGATACGCCCGCAATCTCTCCGGGGTCAATCCCGCTTTTCTCAATGGCAGTCCGGATGGCCAGCGCATTTTTCTCCCAGAGCTCGTCCATATCCCGCTCTGTATATCCGGCCTTCGGCGTCAGCGTCACCGTAGGCACGGATGCCACTGCAATCTGACGGCCTTCTTCGTCAAAAACGGCAGCTTTGGAAAAAGTGCCTCCATTATCAATTCCCATTAAATATTTCATGTGATTTCCTCTTTTCGCTTGATATTTCCATTATACTAAAACCCATCTGCGGAAACAAGATGAAGAACCCCTTTCCGCAGCCTTGACAGAGGCCTTCTTCCAACCTATAATAGAAAAAAGCATACAAGCCGATACGTTGTTCTGGAGGGAATACAGCGCCGGCTTTTTTCTGACCTCTAAGGGGGAGATACGGGAGGTTTTAAGGGGAGCTATGACATTTTCAAGCCTGTTTTTCATTTTGTTTTTTCTGCCGCTGTTTACGTTTTTCTACTTCCGCCAGCAGGGCATAGAGAGAAAAAACCGGATTCTTCTGATTTTTTCTCTGGTTTTCTACGCCTTCGGAGGAATCCGCTATCTGCTTCTTCTCTTTGCCATGAACGGAGCTGTGTGGTACTGTGCGCTGCACATCCAGGCCGCTTCCAACGCCCGGCTCAGAAAGCGCTGGCTGGTACTGGCCATCGCTGTTCCCGCCGCCGTCCTGGTTTTTTTCAAATATACCGGTTTCCTTCTGGGCAGCTTCGGCGCGCTGTTCCGCCAGGACTGGCCGGCGTGGCAGCTTGCTCTGCCTCTGGGAATTTCCTTCTATACATTTAAGCTGATTTCCTATGCGGCCGACGTCTATCTGAAAAAGACGGACGCTCAGGAAAGCTATCTTGAGCTTCTGCTGTACACTGCCTTGTTTCATCACTGTACCGCCGGTCCTATCGTCCGCTACACAGATATGAAACCTGAATTGGCCAATCGGAAGGTAACGGCTGACGGGATCGCCTCCGGAATTTTCCGGTTCTGCACCGGCCTTGCGAAAAAATCCATTCTGGCTGATCACTGCGGCGAACTGGCAAATTCCCTTCTGCCGCTTTCCGGAGACCTGTCGTCTGTACCGGCCGCCGGGGTATGGCTGGGCTCCCTGCTGTATATGCTGCAGATTTATCTGGATTTTTCCGCCTATTCCGATATGGCCCTCGGCCTGGGCCAGATGATCGGATTCCATTATAAGGAAAATTTCAACTATCCCTACATGGCCACATCTGTCAAGGACTTCTGGAAACGGTGGCACATCTCGCTGAGCTCTTTTTTCCGGGATTATGTATATATCCCTCTTGGCGGAAACCGCCGCAGCGGCGGCCGGATGATCCTGAACCTGCTGATCGTATGGCTCCTGACAGGGTTCTGGCATGGGGCAAGCTGGAATTATATACTTTGGGGCCTGTATTATTTTCTGTTTATTGTTTTCGAAAATTACCGTGGGAATCAAAATGCCAGGCCATGGCATCCGGCATTAAATCACTTTTATACCCTGGCGGTGGTGTACGCCGGCTGGATCCTGTTCCGTTTTGAAGATCCGGAGGCTATGGGAACAGCATTTCTGGGTCTGTTCGGTTTAAACGGCAACGGTGCCGGAGGCCCTGCCGTGTCATTGATCCTGAAAAACAATCTGTTTTTCCTGATCGCTGCCATTATCGCCGTGACCCCTGCAGCCGCAAGACTGTGCCGTCTGCTGGCCTCCCGTCTGGAACAGCGGGGCATCACGCCCGCCGTTCTGTATGTACCGCGTCTGATTCTGTCCATCCTGTTCCTGGGCCTTTCCATCCTGGCTCTGGTAGGCAACAGCTATACGCCCTTTCTCTATAACCAGTTTTAAGGGAGGTATCTATGAACCGATTGAACGATGCTTATAATAAAGATCATAAAGCTGCTGATCACGAAGATTCCCCGGCAAAGAGAAGAACAGCTTTTATCAGAAAAAAATGGGGCCGCATTACGCTAACGGCCTTTTCTGTCCTGATCGTCATCCTGTTTGCCGCAGGGCTGCTGCTTCCTCTGCGTCCTTCGGAATCGCAGCTGGAACGACGGTCTCTGGCAGAATTTCCTTCCTTTTCGCTGGAGGCTCTCTGGGACGGAAGCTATTTTGAAAATCTGGTTCTCTGGTTTTCAGATACATTTCCCTTCCGCGAGCAGCTTCTGACTGCCGAAGCCGGAATAGAAAGCATGTACGGCCTCCAGGATGAAGCCATTTATGGAAATACCGGACAGACGGCGGATGATATACCTGCCTCCGGCGGTATGGCTCCGGTAATCTCTCCATCCGGCTCCGGAAATTTATCCGGCGAAAGCGCACCCGAAGGCGACAGCTCCAATTCCGGTACGCAGTCTGAGTCCGGTGCCGGGAGTACCTCTGATTCCTCCGTTTCATCCGGCTCCGTCACGGCCAGCTCCTCAGGCTCCGGATCATCTGAGCCTGATACGTCCCCGGAGGCTGCAGAAGAACTGCCGGACGGCTCCATTCACGATACGCCGGAGACAGCAGGCACGGTCTACCTGGCAGACAACCGCGCGTTCGAAATCTATTACTTCAACCATGGGGGCGCCGACGCCTATGCTTCCATGATCAACACAGTTCGTTCCCGTGTAGGCATTGGCACAGAGGTATATACCCTTCTGGCTCCCACCAGCTTCGGGGTTTGTCTGGATGAATCCGTCCAGTCGTCCCTGGGCGGTTCCAGCCAGAGGGACGCCTTCAATTATATTTTCAGCATGCTGGACCCGTCGGTTCACCAGGTGTCCGTCTATGACGAACTGGTGCGGCACAATGCCGAATATCTCTATTACGGCACCGATCACCACTGGACGGCGCTGGGCGCATACTACTCCTACCGGGAATTCGCCGAAGCCAAGGGGCTTACGCCTCACGAGCTTTCTTATTTTACGGAACAGGCCTACCCCGGATTTCTGGGCACCTTCTATTCCTACAGTAACCAGGCGGAAGCCCTGAAAAACAATCCGGACACGGTATACGCCTATGTGCCCTCTGGAACCAACGACGCCGTCATCACCAATGCGGACGGCGAAACCTTTCACTGGAACGTGGTCACAGACGTAAGCGAATACGGCGCCGGGCTGAAATACAACAGCTTTATCGGCGGCGACAATCCCTATACGGAAATCAACAATCCCGCCATTACAGACGGTTCTTCCTGCGTCGTCGTCAAGGAATCCTACGGAAACGCTTTCGTTCCGTTCCTGGTCGACCACTATCAGACGGTTTATGTTATCGACTACCGCTACTATACAGGAAATCTAACCCAATTCATTCAGGAACGGGGCGTAGACGATCTGCTGTTTCTCAATAACGCAGACGCCCTCTCCGAGCGGAACTCCGCCACGATGCTGGCGTTGTTTCCATAAACTATCGCGGCCCCCTCGGAAAGGCCGGTACAGCTTTCTATTCCCCAGAGCACACGATAATATATGCTCTG
>DVJR01000095.1 GCA_018716575.1 Candidatus Scatomonas merdavium
TACGCTCTACCGCCGGATCGTTGGCAAGGTTGACAAACATTACCGTCCTGTCAATGGCGCCCGTATCCTTAAAACTCTGCACAAAATAATTGGATTCCTCAAAAGTGATCCCCATGGCGGCGAACACAACCGCGAATGGCTCTGAAGTCCCCCTTACTTTTGCCTGGCGGGCGATCTGCGCCGCAAGCTGGGCGTGGGGCAGTCCGCTGGCGGAAAAGATGGGAAGCTTCTGTCCCCTGACAAGGGTGTTCAGACCGTCGATTGCTGAAATTCCTGTCTGGATAAACTCCTGGGGATAATTTCTCGCGGCCGGATTCATGGGAAGCCCGTTGATATCCATTCTGGCATCAGGAAGGATCTCAGGACCGCCGTCCACCGGGCGGCCCAGACCGTCGAATACACGGCCCAGCATATCCTCGGAAACTCCCAGTTCCATACTTCTTCCCAGGAAGCGCACCTTACTGTTTGACAGATTGATGCCTGTGGAGCTCTCGAAAAGCTGCACCATGGTGGTGTCTCCATTGATCTCCAGAACCTGGCACCGTCTTGTCTCTCCGTTGGCAAGCTCTATTTCCCCAAGCTCGTCATAGGTGACGTTTTCCACTCCCTTTACAAGCATCAGAGGGCCGGCAACCTCCTGGATCGTTCTGTATTCCCTGGACATCTTATCTTCCCTCCTTTGCTTCCAGACCTGCAAGCTCTGCGGCAAGTTCTTTTATAATCTGATCATAAACTTCATGGATCTTATCTGGCTCTGTATATTTATAACGTCCGATCTGTTCCCGCACGGCAAGGCTGACCAGCTCCTCGATACCCACTCCCTTTTCCAGAGCGTCCGCGCACTGATCGTAATAGGCGGTTACCAGCTTCATCATCAGATACTGCTTTTCCAGAGGCGTATAGGTATCGATCTCGTGGAAAGAATTCTGATGAAGGAAATCCTCTCTTATAGATCTCGCGGCCTCCAGTTTCAGCCGGTCGGGAGCGGACAGCGCGTCCATACCTACAAGCTGGACGATCTCCTGCAGCTCCGCCTCCTCCTGAAGAAGCCGCATCAGCCGGTTCCGGCAATCCATCCAGTCTTCATGGACATTTGCGTTGAACCATTTTTCCAGGTTGTCTGTATACAGAGAATAGCTGGTAAGCCAGTTGATGGCCGGGAAATGACGTTTATAGGCAAGATTGGAATCCAGTCCCCAGAATACCTTAACGATCCGCAGCGTAGCCTGAGATACCGGTTCGGAAATGTCTCCGCCGGGAGGCGATACGGCTCCTATAACAGAAAGAGCGCCTTCCCTTCCCTCTTTGCCAAGAGAGATCACGCAGCCTGCCCTCTCATAAAACTGTGCCAGACGGCTTCCCAGATACGCCGGATAACCTTCCTCGCCGGGCATCTCCTGCAGGCGGCCCGACATCTCGCGGAGCGCCTCCGCCCACCGGGATGTGGAATCCGCCATCAGCGCCACGGAATATCCCATATCGCGGAAATACTCCGCAATGGTGATGCCGGTATAGATAGACGCCTCGCGGGCAGCCACAGGCATGTCTGAAGTATTGGCGATCAGCACCGTCCGCTCCATCAGCGAATAGCCGGTAGAGGGATCTTTAAGCTCCGGAAACTCGTTCAGAACGTCTGTCATTTCATTTCCACGTTCTCCGCAGCCGATATATACCACAATATCAGCCTCGGCCCACTTGGCCAGCTGGTGCTGGATCACTGTTTTGCCGGAGCCGAAGGGCCCCGGTACCGCTGCCACGCCGCCCCTCGCAATGGGAAACATGGCGTCGATCACTCGCTGTCCGGTGACAAGCGGCTTATCAGGGGGAAGCTTTTCTTTATACGGACGACCGGTCCGCACAGGCCATTTCTGCATCAGGGTCATTTCTTTTTCCCCTTCCGCGCATTCAATAACGGCTACCGTCTGTTCTACAGTAAAGTCTCCCTCTTTTATAGATTTTATCTTTCCCTTAATCCCATAGGGAACCATGATCCTGTGAACCACGATCGGCGTTTCCTGTACAGTGCCGATTACATCTCCCGCTTCCACATCCTCGCCTGGAGACACTGTGGGAACAAAATGCCAGACCAGATCTCTTTTTAAAGCGGGAACCTCCACTCCGCGCTTTAGAAGATTTCCTCCCGACACCTTCAGAATATCGTCAAGGGGACGCTGTATCCCGTCGTATATGCTTTTTATAAGTCCCGGCCCCAGCTCCACGCTTAAAGGAGCTCCTGTAGACTCCACCGGTTCTCCCGGTCCCAGTCCCGCAGTCTCCTCATATACCTGAACGGAAGCCTGATCTCCGTGCATTTCGATGATCTCGCCGATCAGACGCTGTCTGGAGACACGTACCACGTCAAACATATTGGCGTCCCGCATGCCTTCCGCAATGACCAGCGGCCCCGCTACTTTTTTTATGATGCCTGTGCTCATTTTCCCATCACCTACCTGTCTTTCTATTCTGTAAAAATAATATCAGAGCCAACCGCCTGCTCCACGGATTTTTTCACCTGGGCGATCCCGGCTCCTGTATTGCCAGAGATGCCGGGAATAAGGATAATGGCCGGAAGCCGCTGTTCACGGTACCGGCTGATCTCCTCCTCCACCATGGCGGCTTTCGACTCTGTAATATAAATCACCGCATAACCACTCTGCGCCAGTCTGTTCAGGGTCGTCCTGCAGCTTTCTTCGTCCTCCACCGGAAAGACGGAAAGTCCCAGTGCTGCAAAACCGTAAATACTGTCGTAATCACCCATCACTGCTATCTTATACATACATTTCTCTCAGCCTTTCTCGTATTACATTGTCCGGCAGCTCATTCTGTCTGCCGGTGAGTATCATGCGCACACATTTGATCTCATTGCGGCGGGCCAGAATATAGGCGGCCAGCGGACCCAGGGTAAAGGGATTATATTTCTGGGGCCTGATCTCCTCTATGATCAGATCGTCGCACCACTTCTCAAAAGCCGCCGGAGATTTGCGCAGCGCCTCCGCAGCCTGTGCATATTCTGTTCCTTCCAGACAGGCCGCCACACTCTCTGTTCCGCCAAGCGCCCCGTGAGCCAGGGCTTCCATATCAATGCCGGGACAGGGCGCCAGAGCTCTTTCGATAAAATCAAGAGATTTCCCCACCTTGCCGCACCGTACGGCGATCCGGATATCCGCGGCGGCTACAGTGAGCTGCGCGTATCTTTTCAGCACTTCCTCTGAAGAGTCCATCCCCGCCCGGTACACTGCTTCCAGAGACGCTCTGTCCAGTATGATGTCGCATAACTGTCCGTCCCCTGTGTGGAGAAGCGTATCCTGCGCCTCCTGCGCCGCTTTTTCCATATCCTCGGGAAGACTGCTGAAGTCTCTTTCCCAGGCGGCTTTTTCTATGATTTCCGGGGGAATCCGTCCTCCTGTGACAAATACGCGGTTTCTGTCAATTTCTGACCGGACGTAGACAAGCTTTAAGGCCGCCTTAAGATTATGGTAGTCGTCTGCGATGCGGAACACATCGAACACCGACATATCCTTTACCATTTCGCCGATCAGGTTCCAGGTCTTCTCCGTCTCCGCGTCCAGAATATTTTCCGCCGTCAGAGCTTTGTCCGGATCTCCCCAGCCTTTATCCGCCAGAAACCGAAGAGCCTCCTCGCAGGTCTTACACGCCAAAAGCTGCTCCATTACCGGCCCTCCGAACAGAGACAGCTCTCTTCCCCGGATCCGGGCCAC
>DVJR01000096.1 GCA_018716575.1 Candidatus Scatomonas merdavium
AGCTATTCCACGCTTTGCGCCTCTGACGGCGATTTTACGTATGATCTGGAAAAGGGGGAAATTTATATTCAGAATGCTTCTCTGTTCCGGATGTCTCCGGGCCGGGACGTCTATTACGGCTGCATGGATTACACTCTGGAGGATGGCCGTGTGATAGAGGCAGACGTAAACGATGTGGTTCCGGGAGGTCCGGTCGCGGCGGAGGATTTTGTCAATCCCGGCGGAGACGCCTGGTACCTGCTGCGCGAGGAGAAAACAGAGGATCCCGCCCAGCCATATGTCATCGCGTATGACGGGACAGAAACAGCGGGAGAAATACCCTTTGCGGCGCTGGGAACGAAGCCGGACGGCGCCGGCGATTCTGTCAGGATTGAGATTCTGGACGGAGAAGGCAGAGTGATCTCCGGCTTCCCGGGGGAAAAGGATGCTGCGGCGGAAAAGATCACGTTTACGGTGCCCGGCAATCTTAATATGAAGGCCGGAAGCTATCCCATCCGGCTGACGCTGACCGATGCCTCAACCGGAGAAAAGAAGACGGTAGACGGCGCGGCGGTGCTGGAAGTCGAAAACGATACGATGGGAGTCCGCCTGCTGAATTCGGAAAACCGGTATCTGAATGAATATACGGGAACACTTACGTTCAGGTTTCGGAACGGTACCGGGGAAAATGCGATCCGGGAGATCACAGAGGTGTGGTTTGCTTACCGCGATGGCGACGGATATATTTATTCCTTTGATCTGAACGCTTCCGCCGGCGATTTTACGTATGATCTGGAAAAGGGAGAGGTGACGGTACCCAATTCCGTCCTGTTTGACTTGCCGCTGCAGGAGGTTGTCTATTACGGCGGTATGAATTATGTTCTGAATGGAGGACAGACGGTTGAGATGAGCCTCCGGGAGGCAGTGCCGGAGGAAAGTGCCGCGCCGGAAGATTTTGTCAATCCCGGAGGCGACGCCTGGTATCTTCTGCCGGAAAATCTGAGAAATTTCCACGAACCGATCTTCTGTCCGGCGGTGGAGCCGACCTGTACCAGCCCCGGCCGCACGGAGTGCTACAGATGCGCCATATGCGGCCAGTATTTCAGCGATGCGGAAGGCAGCCATAAGATCGGCGAAGAAGAAACTGTGATAGCGCAGCTTCCGCACACCTTCGGAGAGGACTGGACGTACGATGGTACCGGTCACTGGCACGAATGTGTCTGCGGAGAAAAGGACGGCGAAGCGCCGCATACCTTTGGCGAATGGGTGACGGTCAGAGAAGCGTCGGAATCAGAAAAAGGGATGCGTGAGCGGGCCTGTGCTGCCTGCGGCTATACGGAGACAGAGACAATAGCCGCGCTGCCCGGCGGCGCTGATCCGAACGGAGGTCAGGATGATCCGGTACAGGGTGAAACTGCGGACGAAGGTCAGGATGAGCCAATTCAGGCCGACGATGTGAAAGGAGAACAGAATGCGCAGACGCCAGGCGGCGCAGCAGGCGAACGCCAGATTACGCCGGAACAGAGCGGCAGAACGAATACGGAAGCGCCCAAAACCGGTGAAGCGGATGTGGCGAAAGTATATTCAGCCGCCATGCTGCTGGCAGGAGCAGGACTTGTTTTCTGCATAATTCGTAAGAAGAAGCAGAAAATCTGCTTGACAAAACCGGAGCAGAATGGTATCATACATCCGTATCACGCCGAAGACAGCAGGTGCCGAAAGGCGTAAGAAGTCAACGCCTGCCGAGGATGAACATTCTCTTTAGGAAGAATTTCGTATCCTGTCCAGTTTCGGCTGGACAGGTTTTCTTTTGTTCAAAGCGTGTACACAAATAAAATAAGGAGGTGCACCGATTCATGGCAAAGGTAGAACTGAAAAAGCCGATTGTAGAGGAGATTTCAAATGTGATCTCTGATGCGGATTCCGTGGTGCTGGTGAACTACAGCGGCCTTACGGTAGCCCAGGATACTGAGCTGCGCCGGATGCTGAGAGAAGCCGGAATTACCTACAAGGTTTACAAAAACACGATGATGAATTTCGCATTCCAGGGTACTCCCTGCGAAGAGCTCTGCAAACATCTGGAAGGAACCAACGCTCTGGCGGTATCCAAGGATGATGCGACGGCTCCCGCAAGAGTGCTGGCCGGATTTGCGAAGAAGAATCCTCAGCTGGAGCTGATCGCCGCCGTCGTAGAGGGAAGCTATTACGATGCCGCAGGCGTACAGGCGCTGGCAAGCATTCCGTCCAGAGAAGAACTGCTGGGCAGACTGCTTGGAAGCATGCAGTCTCCGATTGCAAACTTCGCCCGCGTAATCAAGCAGATCGCAGAAAAAGGCGAGACTGCAGCAGCCGAATAACAGGGCTGTCTTGGAGCCTGCCGGAGGCGGGCTGAATGAAAATTGAAAAATAATCAAATGGAGGAAAATGAAATGGCAAAGTTAACAACCGCAGAGTTTATCGAAGCGATCAAAGAGTTATCTGTATTAGAGCTGAACGAGCTGGTAAAAGCATGTGAGGAAGAGTTCGGCGTATCCGCAGCAGCAGGCGTTGTTGTTGCAGCAGCAGGCGGAGCAGGCGAGGCTGCCGCTGAAGAAGAGAAGACTGAGTTCGACGTTGAGCTGACCGAGGTTGGCCCGAACAAGGTTAAAGTTATCAAGGTTGTTCGTGAGGCTACCGGCCTGGGCCTGAAGGAAGCCAAAGAGATGGTAGACGGCGCTCCGAAGGTAATCAAGGAAGCTGCTGCAAAGGCAGAGGCAGAGGAGATCAAGACGAAGCTGGAAGCAGAGGGAGCAAAGGTTACCCTGAAGTAATCTTCCGGAATTGTAATACGTATATGGATACGGCAGAGCCCCATCCGATCCGGTGGAGAGATTCCACCAGAC
>DVJR01000097.1 GCA_018716575.1 Candidatus Scatomonas merdavium
AGAGGCCGGCTCACTGTCTGAGCGACAGCGAGTTTGAGCTGGCCTCTCCCGGTTTTAACCCCATTTCGGAAAGTCCTGACAATTCTTCCGTCCGAAACCGCAGCCGGAAAAACATCTCACGCTTTATCGTACGGTTTACCTGCTTTTCCTGTCAGCCCGTCAAACCGGAATTTTCTCAGCGGATCGCCGTTACTTCGTAATCCTGATCCTCCACCGCTTTCTTCAAAACCTCATCGGCAGTTTCCGCATTGAGCTTCACCACGGCAGTACCTGATTCATGGCTCACTACTGCCTCATCTACCTGTGGCAGAGCCTCCAGCGCTTTCTTCACTCTCGCCTCGCAATGCCCGCACATCATTCCTTTGATTTCCATTGTTTTTTCCATTGTTTTACTCTCCTTTTTCTTTTTTCTTTTTATTTTTCTATCTTTTTCCGCATTATACATGGAGAAAAAGTTCAGACGCAGCGCGTTGCTGACTACGCAGAAGCTGGACAGGCTCATGGCCGCCGCGCCGAACATGGGATTTAGCTGCCATCCGAATATGGGAATCCACACTCCGGCCGCCAGGGGAATCCCGATCACATTGTAGAAGAACGCCCAGAACAAGTTCTGGTGAATATTCCGCAGCGTAGCCCGGCTCAGGCGGACTGCCGCCGGCACATCACTCAGACGGCTTTTCATCAGCACGATGTCCGCCGCGTCGATGGCGATATCCGTTCCCGCCCCGATGGCGATACCGATGTCTGCCCGGGTCAGGGCTGGAGCGTCGTTGATGCCGTCGCCCACCATGGCGACTTTCCCCTGGCGCTTCAGAGAACGGATCACCGCTTCTTTTCCGTCCGGCAGGACTCCGGCAACCACCTCGTCCACTCCTGCCTGCGCGCCGATGGCGCGGGCCGTTCTTTCATTATCGCCGGTCAGCATCACTACACGAATGCCCATATTCTGCAGCTCTTTCACTGCTCTGGGGCTGTCTTCCTTAATCACATCCGCCACAGCGACAATTCCCGTGAATACGCCGTCCCGGCTGAAAAACAGCGGCGTCTTTCCTTCCTCCGCAAGCTGTGCCGCTTTCTGCTCCGCCGCATCGGGAATATCCGCTTTTTCCCGGATAAATTTCAGATTGCCGCCCGCCAGAAGCCGTCCGTCCAGCGTCCCTGTCAGGCCGTTGCCGGGCACCGCCTGAAATTCTCCGACTTCCGCAGCCTTCATTCCCCTCTCACCTGCCAGCGAAAGAATTGCCCGCGCCAGAGGATGCTCGCTCTTCTGCTCAAGAGAAATGGCCTCCTGCAGCAGTTCTTCTTCACTGATGCCTTCCGCCGGATAAATGTCTGTCACCTTCGGTTCTCCGCTGGTAATCGTCCCTGTTTTATCCAGGGCGACGATCTCCACCTTTCCCGCTTCTTCCAGGGAAACAGCCGTCTTGAACATGATCCCGTGCTTTGCGCCCATCCCGTTTCCTACCATAATCGCCACAGGCGTTGCCAGGCCCAGAGCACAGGGACAGCTGATGACCAGAACGGAAATGCCTCTGGCCAGGGCAAAGCCCACGTCTCTGCCTCCCAGCAGCCAGATCACAATCGTAATCAGCGCAATCAGTATCACCGCCGGAACGAACACGCCGGATACCCTGTCTGCGATCTTCGCAATCGGAGCTTTTGTGGCCGCCGCGTCGCTGACCATCTGGATAATCTGAGAAAGAGTGGTATCCTCCCCGACCCGCGTAGCCTCGCACTGCAGATAGCCGGACTGATTCAGAGTGGCGGCCGATACCGCGTCTCCCGGCGCCTTGTCCACCGGAATGCTTTCTCCCGTCAGCGCCGATTCATTGACGGCACTGCTGCCCTCCAGCACGATTCCGTCCACCGGGATATTCTCTCCCGGCCGTACCACAAACCGGTCCCCTGTCCGCACCTGTTCAACTCCCACCTCGACCTCCTGTCCGTTCCGGAGGACGGTGGCCGTCTTGGGAGCCAGCTTCATAAGGCTCTTCAGCGCATCGGTAGTCTTTCCCTTGGAATAGGCTTCCAGCATCTTTCCCACCGTAATCAATGTCAGGATCATGGCCGCCGATTCAAAATAGAACTCGTGCATGTATCCCATAACCGCCTCGGTATTTCCCCTCAGCTGGGCATCCGTCATGGCAAACAGCGCGTACAGGCTGTAGCCAAACGAAGCGCCTGCGCCCATGGCCACCAGCGTATCCATATTCGGTGCCCGGTGGATCAGGCTTTTAAAGCCGCTGATAAAAAAACGCTGATTGATGACCATAACCGCAATTGTCAGCAGCAGCTGAATCAGTCCCACAGCAATATGATTCTCACTCAGCGTCTGCGGCAGCGGCCAGTTCCACATCATATGCCCCATGGAAACATACATCAGCGGAATCAGCAGGCAAAGTGACGCTATGAGCCGCTTCTTCAGAACCGGCGTCGCCCTGTCTTTCAGCATGTCCTCATAATCTGCCGTCCCCGCCTGACCCTCCGACGCTTTCTCTGCTCCTTTCCTGGCAGCGCCGTATCCCGCTGCCTCTACAGCAGCAATAATCTGATCCGGTGCTGCCGAGCCTTCCACACCCATAGAATTTGTCAGCAGACTTACCGAACAGCCTGTGACACCGGGAACTTTGGAAACCGCTTTCTCCACCCTCGCACTGCAGGCTGCGCAGGTCATACCTGTTACAGTGTATTGTTCCACAAAATCAACCTCCTCTGCTCATTTTTCCGCTCCCGTTCCGGCTGCGGCTCTATTTCATCAGCCTGGGCAGCAGGGCGACCAGCTCATCCACTACGCTGTCGTCCCCTTCTTTAATATGTTCTGTCACACAGGTCTTTATGTGATTGGACAGCAGCACTTTATTAAAGCTGTTCAAAGCTGCGTTGACCGCCGCTACCTGAATCAGTATGTCCGGGCAGTAAGCATCCCGCTCCAGCATTCCGCGGATGCCCCTGACCTGTCCCTCGATCCTGTTCAGGCGATTAACCAGATCCCGGTATTCCCGGGCCGACCTTTCTTTCGTTCTTCCGCAGTGCTCACAGCCCGCAGCCCCAAATTCCGCAGCATTCTCGGCTGCCGCCTTTTCCAGAAGCTTTTCTGAAGTCTCCCCGGAAATTCCTGCGGAAAGTGCAGCGGCCCTCTCTTCTGTATTCTCTGCCGCTTCCTCCGTAACCGTTTTTTTCAGCTTATCCGTTTCTATCTCCTGCCTAAGTGTCTGTTTCTTTTTATTTTCAACAGCATCCGCCTTCTTTTTTTTCTTTTTCTCAGCCATTTTACCTCCCTTCCGTGCAACCGCACCCACTGCGGAGCACCTCTGAATGCTTCCAGAAACAGCGTATTGATCCGTTTTCAATACCCCCTTCCGGTATTTCATCCTGATTATATACCCATGTAGGGTATATTGCAAGTACTTTTTCTCAAATCTCATCTGCTCCCCGCTTTTCCGCCCATTTTCTCCTGCAAAAATTAAAAAAGAGAGCCGGCCGCCGTAAAAAGGCAGTCTGCTCTCTTTTCAGTACGTCCGACTCTCTTCCGCCGTCAGATACTCGGATACACCCCGCAGGTATACGCCGTATCGTACATGGCGATTACATTTTCCACCGGTGTCTCTTCCAGCAGATAATCATGACTGGGCGACAGGATGAAGCCGCCTCCCGGCGCCATGATATCCAGAATCCTCTTTGTCTCTGCCCGGGCCAGCTCTTCCGTCCCCTGCAGGAGAACCGTAACAGAATTCACACAGCCATTCATGATAATTTTACCTCCGTAGGCTTTCTTCAGAACATCAGCCTGCATGGAGGGAGTTACCGGCTGAAGCGACTGCAGCGCATCCAGGCCTGCGTCAATCAGATCAGGGATCAGCTCGGAAATGCTGCCGCAGCAGTGAAGCATGGTATACAGTCCGTACTCATGGGCCTGGCTGCAAAGCCGCGCCACCTGGGGCTTCAGAAATGTCCGGAAGGTTTCGCCGCCTACCAGCGGCCCGTTCTGACTTCCGAAATCATTTCCGAAGAAAAAGATATCAATCAGATCACCTGCCGCTTCAAAAATACGCTTGTTGACCGCCAGATAGAAGTCCACAATATGCCGGAAAACAGCCTGTACGACTTCCGGCTCCTCATACATCTTCACCATCATATTCTGCATACCCATGAGATCTACCGCATCGTGAAAAAACGGACTCCATTCTCCGCCCATAACCGCATATTCTTTTCCATAAGCCTCAGCCGCTTCCCTTACAGGACGGACATCGTACCAGTCCGGATCCGGCCAGGGATACTTTTCCACATCCTCCAGCGTCGCTTCTGCCAGAGGATGAGACAGGGCCTGCCCGTAACCGATACCGCCGCGTTTCACCCCGAACACCGACGTCCGCTCCGGCAGCTCCGGCCCGCAGTAAACAGAATACACTCTCCGAAAATCATCATGAAAGCGCTTCAGCACTCCCTCATTATCAGCTGCTCCCAGATATTTCCGTGCCTTCTCCATAAATTCCGGAGACGCGCCGCACCACATTGGCACCCGATCCGGGATTTTTCCCTGAAAAACTGCCATTACCCGTTCTCTCGAATTCATTGACAATCCCTCCCATACCGTTTTTCTTTCATTATAGATATGTACAAAGGTATCTTCAATGCATCGGACTCTGAAAAAATAATACCAGAATATCAGATTACGCCGTCCTGCTTGACAGGCTTCCTTCGGTGATATATTCTGAAATCATCCCTGCCATTTCTTTTCGGAAAGGAGAAAATATGCGTAAAAACAGCGATGCTTATTATTCTGACATCTACATCTGCAGCGAACCTGACAACTGGCACGATTTCTATTATATTGCACCAGAATCTCCGTTGGAGCAGGACTGGCTTTACAAAGTAAACCGGGCAGGCATCGAAACCAGGACTCCCGCCAAATACCGGACGCTCTACCATACCGGCACCTGAAAAAGCCCTCCCCGCGGAAACGCTCTGTCTGCGTTCCTGCGAAAAGGGCTTTTAATCCTTTCCGTTTTTCCTCCGGATCAGATTACAGCACCAGCTCCATCTGGTCTTTCTCGTCATACTGCTCTACGATGCAGTCTGTGGCATACGTTCTCTCCGGCAGCACGATCAGCACCTTCGCCGCTTTCTTGTGAACCGGAAGGGCCGCCAGATGCCATACGCCAATGTTCAGCTTTACGAACGTTCCCTTTGGCACCAGAAACGCTTCCGTTTTCTCAGGCACCGGAGCCTTAGACGGCGGAGCCACATGGACTACCACATCGTCGTTCAGGCAGAGCACGCCCTCGCAGGATTTATTGTGATATTCTGCCATGGAAACAATCATTTTCTCCGGCTTCTCCACCTTCAGAGCTGAAAAGCCCAGCGGCACATCGCCTGCGGCCGGAAAGGAAACCCGGTCCGCATAAAAATTGTCCAGATCAAATCCCTTCGGCTCCAGTACGCTGAAGAATTCCCCATAGGGACGGAAAGCCGCCTCTGTCAGTTCTTTTACTTTTACCTTTCTCATGTTAAAAATCCTCCCATTTTTTATTTTCAGACCCGCAGAAATTAATTAAACCGCACGTCCTTTTTTACATGCATTTACTCCAGCCACAGCTTTTGCAGATATTGCAGCCGCCCTCGAAAATCAACGGCTCGCCGCACTCCGGGCATCGGATTTTCTTCTCCAGGCTCTTTACAGCCTTTGGCTTGGGCGCTTTCGGCGGGACGTGAACCTTCTTCTCCGAACCGAACAGCTCCTCCTGCACCTCATTGTACATGGCCAGAAGCGCGTTCCCTACCGCCATGGGGCAGCAGCTTCCCCGGCTGGTATCCTTCTGGGTCGCCCGGCGGACTGTATAGGACGGGCAGGAGCCCGTGGAATTCAGCTGATCAATGATCGTATAAATATCGATGCCGCCTCTGGCGCTGATGGAAATCATACGCGACAGACCGATCATAAAGTTGTTGCAGCCGCCTGTGGAACCCTTGCTCAGATACGTCTCCAGCAAAGCACCCGTATACGGATCGAAAAGCGCGATGCAGTGCAGGCTGCCGCAGCCGGTGATCAGCTTTCTTTTTTTGCCGATGACATCGTCATTAATTTCTACAATCTCACCTCTGTCCAGCCCTTCGCCTGCCACCGGAGATTTCTTTTTCTTCTCATCCTCGGCATTCAGCACGCCCAGACGCTTGCAGCCGTCCCGGAAAATGGTAACTCCCTTCAGCCCCTGATCGTATGCGTACTCATAGAGGCTCTCCGTCTCTTCTACCGTAAAGCGGTTCGGCACATTTACCGTAGAGCTGATGGATGCGTCGATATGGGTCTGCCATACCGCCTGCATATCAATTCTCTGTCTGTAATCCAGCGTCATGGCCGTCACAAAATAGTCCGGCAGCATGGCGTCGTCCGTCAGCTTGTGCTCCTTCATATAGTTATCCACAATCTTCGTATAAACCTTGTAGTATACATCCTTTCCATGAAGGGATTCGGTTTTTCTCTCATAGTAATTGGCGTATACCGGCTCGATTCCCCCGGAAATGCCCAGCATGGTAGACAGCGTTCCCGTAGGCGCTATGGTCAGAAGCTGGGAATTGCGAAGGCCGTATTTTTTCACCAGCTCCCTGGTGGGCTCCGACGTATTGGCTTCAAAATACGGGGTGGTCATAATCTCTTCCACGTTGCATTTTTCAAACGCGCCCTTTTCCTTCGCCAGCATGGCGGATGCCGCAATCGCCGTATCAGCCATGGCAAATCCGATTTCGTCACAGAGCTGGATGGCCTCTTCTTCGCCGTAGGTCAGCTCCATCTTCATCAGCATATCCGCCAGGCCCATAATACCCAGGCCGATCTGACGCCACTGGGCAACGCTCTCCCTCTGCTCCTCCAGCGGATGCAGAGGCAGGCCCTCATCCAGCACCTCATTAAGGGCGCGGACGCTTTCTTTCACACAGTTTTTGAAATCATCGAAATCAAAAACCGCCCCGGCCGTAAACGGATTTTTCACGAACTCCGACAGGTTGATGCTTCCCAGCAGGCAGCTGCCTCCGGCCGGAAGCGGCTCTTCCGCGCAGGGATTGACGCCCGCATAGGAAAATTCCTTCGTATTAGCCAGCAGATTCCAGCTTGATACCCGGTCCCAGAACAGCGCGCCGGGCTCCGCATAATCCCAGTTGGTCTCTGCGATATGGTGGAACAGCTCCCGGGCGTCCACCTCTTTCTCGATCTTTTCTCCGGTGGCTTCCCGGGTGTAATGCAGCAGAAACGGCTCGTGCTTCTTCACCGCTTCCATGAATTTATTGGAAATCCTCACGGAAATATTTGCCTTGGTCACTTTATTCAGATCCGTTTTCAGATCAATGAACTCCTCCACATCCGGATGGGAGCAGTCGATGGAAATCATCAGCGCGCCTCTTCTTCCGTTCTGACCGATCAGGCTGGTAACCAGCGAATACAGCTCCATAAAGGATACCGCGCCCGTCGTCTCCTTGGCCGCATTGTTGATCTTCGCCCCCCGCGGGCTCAGGCCTGAAATATCGATGCCGCAGCCTCCGCCGTAGCTGTATGTGCGCGCCAGCTTTTTGGAGCATTCAAAAATGCTCTCTATATCATCCTGCGGCGGCTCAATCACGTAACAGTTGGACAGCGTGATCTTCCTGCCCTCGTACTCCAGCCCCCGGTTGGACAGGATTCTGCCTCCGAACAGAAACTTTTTCTCCCTGATCAGACGCGCAATCTTCTCATTTCCGCCGCTGATCCGATCCAGCCAGTGATCGAAGGTCTCATTATCGTAACAGTATTTTTTCTTCCAGATATCGCAGCCCAGTTGGTTGTCCTGCCCCAGCCATTCTTCCGCCTGCATGCTGTTTCCCCCTTTTTCCATATTTAGTGTACGGATTCTATATTACCACAACATATCGCGCTTTTCAACAGAAAAAAGACGTTTTGACCGGGTCTGTCAAAAACGCCTTTTTCCCCTGTTTTCTATCCATAAAACGGCGGTTTCCGCCTTGGCTCCATTAGCAGACGCAGTCCTCTGGCACTATTACATCTTCATCGCCTTGCTGACCGCCTTGGAAATAGCGCCTCCGGCCACACAGGCTACCGGAGCCTCCACCGCACCGTTTACGCCTACCATAGCAATTAAAAAGCCTCCAATACTCAAGCCGGTTCCCACGTTAGCCTGAACAAACGCCTGAAAACCTTCTGCATTCCAAAAGCAAAGTATGAGCATTCCCATAAAAAATATAGTATTCAGTATCGCTCCTGAAAGTCCACCTACAAAGTAAGCTACCGTCCTGGTCTTGTCCACTTTTTTCACTGCCTGGAAAATCACGCCGGACAGCCATCCCATCAAAGTCCGGGTTGGCACACATACCAGAAATGTCAGGAACGGATTAATCCCCATGAGCATACCTCCGAATGGATCCGCTCCAAAGCACTGTGCAAAACTCGTAATGCCGAATACAGCTCCCAGCACAGCTCCCGCGCCGGGCCCTATAAGCATCGCGCCGATCACCACCGGAATCGTCAAAAGTGAAATAGACAGGGGTCCGATATGCAGGTACCCCAGCGGCGTGAAGGACATCACCAGCAGCACCGCAATAAGTATGGCCATCTGTACCATCTTAATCGTTTTTTCGTTTCTCATTGTTTTCCTTTTCCTCCTGTTATTATTCCCGCTTGCCGGGATACAATACATGAAACGGAAGTGAAAGGCAGAAGAACGACCCGAATACTTCTTTCTCCCCCAGCCGTATGTTAAAAATACAACAATTTCGGGGAAAATACAAGTTTTTTCTTTCATACACAGCTAAAAGATTTTTTTATCAGATAAATGCAGAAAAATCCCCGGAAATTCAGCATTTCCGAGGATTCCACAGCTCATCAGAGAGCGCGAGACGGGATTCGAACCCGCGACCCCAACCTTGGCAAGGTTGTACTCCACCCCTGAGCCACTCGCGCATATATATAAACGGAAAGGCGAAAAGCCGTTTCCGAAGAGCAGGTGATGGGAATCGAACCCACGTATCCAGCTTGGAAGGCTGGTGTTCTACCATTGAACTACACCTGCGTATTTTCCGCCGTCTTTGTCAGCAGAGAATACTTTACACTATTTTTACGGTCATGTCAACCGGAAAAATAATTTTTTTCAAATTTTTCAAATTACAAAGTTGCTTCCCGCCTCCTCGCTCCAGTTCAGAAGGTCCTGTAACGTATAACGATCCACTACACTCTTTACCGCGTTGTCCAGTTCTTTCCAGAGCCTGAGTGTAGCGCAGCTATCCGCTCTCGGACAGTCATTGACCGGTCCCTCAAGGCATTCCACCGGGGCGAGGCTTCCCTCCGTCAGCCGCAGAATAGAGCCTGTAGTATATTCCTCCGGGCTTCTGACCAGACGATAACCGCCCTGAGGGCCACGTATACTCTTCAGATAACCGGCCCGGGCCAGCACAGCCACAATCTGTTCCAGATATTTTACGGAAATCCCCTGCCGGGCTGCTATATCCTTGATCCTCACAGGGCTTCCGCCGCCATGCTGGGCAATATCCAGCATCAAACGCAGCGCATATCTTCCTTTCGTGGATATCTTCATATCTGTCCCGTCTCCTTCTTTCCAGTCCGCATCAGTTCTCAAACAGCGGTGTGGAATAATATCTGTCACCGCTGTCCGGCAGCAGCACCACAATCATCTTTCCCCTGTTTTCTTCCCGGCGGGCCAGCTCCAGCGCCGCATACAGCGCCGCTCCCGATGAAATTCCCGCCAGAATGCCTTCCGCTTGGGCCAGTTCGCGGGCCGCTTCAAAGCATACCTCATTATCTACTGGAAACACTTCGTCGTAAATCTGCGTATTCAAAACGCCCGGCACGAATCCGGCCCCGATTCCCTGAATGGCATGGGCCCCGCCATGCCCCTGCGAGAGCACGGGCGAGGCAGCTGGCTCCACGGCCACGATCTGAACCTCTGGCTTCTTTGCCTTCAGGTATTCCCCGACTCCGGTCAGCGTTCCTCCGCTTCCTACGCCCGCCACAAACAGATCCACCTGTCCGTCCGTATCCTCCCAGATTTCCGGTCCGGTAGTCTCCCGATGGGCTTTTGCATTGGATGGGTTGTCGAACTGGCCGGGCAGAAAAGCCCCCGGCGTCTCCGCCACGATCTCCTCCGCCTTCTCAATGGCGCCGCTCATGCCTTTGCTCCCCTCGGTGAGCACAATCTGTGCTCCATATGCTTTCAGAATATTCCGCCGTTCCTGGCTCATGGTCTCCGGCATGGTCAGAATCAGGCGATACCCGCGGGCCGCAGCCAGAGCGGCCAGGCCGATGCCCGTATTTCCGGAAGTCGGCTCCACAATCACCGCTCCCGGCTTCAGGCGGCCGTCCTTTTCCGCGTCATCGATCATATAGAGCGCCGCTCTGTCCTTTACGCTGCCGGACGGATTCAGATATTCCAGCTTCGCCAGTACCCGGGCCTCAAGCCCGTACTTCCTTTCCAGATTCTTAAGCTCCAACAGCGGAGTCCTTCCAATCAGTTCACTGATACTCTGACAGATATGCGCCATAACCGTTTCCCTTCCTCTCTTCATGAATCCGTTCCTGCGAAAAGTCCTCCAGTGCATAAACCGGATATATGCTTCCGGGCCTCAGAATGACAGCCGCAGGCATTCAACTAAATTCCCATCTATTATATAGGATTATAGGAAACTGCTTCCTCTTTGTCAAGGTCACTCTCTGATTTAACGTATATCTGCCGCTGCGCTGATTCCGTCGGCTTTTCCCCGACCGCACCGCGTTTCCGATACGCAGAGCTTTTTTAACGTCCGCGCCTTCTGCCACGGTATTTTACATCTTCCTCAATCTCCTTCTTCCACTCCGCGCCTACAGCTGCACAGGGCTGCCGCATCCGGCAGAGCGTCTCGGACACTACCCGGTAATTCAGAGCGATTCCCCGGGGATCGTTCTGAAATGTCACCGCCCGGTCAGCGCCGATGCCAAACCGGGAGGCCTCCGCCACCGCGTCCATATTGGCTCCCAGAAAGAGGAATTCCCAGCCGTACCGCTCCTTCTCCCAGCGGATCATATCACGGATCCGGGCATAGGAATACTCCCGGCTGGAATTCTCCAGTCCGTCTGTGGTAATTACAAAAATCACCTTTCCCCGCCTGCCCTCTCCGGCCTGCTTCTGCACCCGTATCATATGAGAAATCGTCCTGCCCACCGCGTCCAGCAGGGCTGTGCAGCCACGTACAGAATACTGCTTCTCCGTCAGAGGCTTTACCCGCTCCGCCGGCACCCTGTCGTGAAGCACCTCCATCCGGTCATCGAACAGCACCGTGCTGACATACACCCGGTCCGAGCCCTTCCGCTGCTTCTTAAGCATGCTGTTGAAGCCTCCGATCGTATCGCTCTCCAGACCGGCCATGGAACCGCTGCGATCCAGCAGAAATACCAGCTCCGTCACATTTCTTTTCATAAAAAACGACCTCCCTCTCCTGTCATGTTCTGAATAAATCCTATCAGAATAAGAGGAAAGATTGGTCGTTTCACAGGCGACAAAATCAGCTTCACGCTTTCAGTTCAGCACCTGTTCCCCGAAGGCAAACAGCGTCTCATTGATCAGATACATGTCGTATTCCCTGTGTTTTATGAAATATTCCACGATCACATCCTGCCGGCTGCTGACGGAAAGGGCATATCCCGCCCGCATCAGCAGGTCCCTGGTCTCCTCCAGCGACAGCTCCAGCGCCACCGCAAAGGAAAGCGCCGTGCGCTTGCTGGGCGCGTAATCGCTGTTGGAGCGGATTTTGGAAAACAGCTTGCGGTCCACATTGGCCTTTTTGTAGGCCTGTACATCCGTCATGCCCTTTTCATCAATCAGATGCAGCAGTCTCTGGGAAAAAGTCTCCGGCTTCCGCGCAAACACTCCCTTCAGCGCATTCCGGATACTCCGGGAGCTTCCAGGCGCAGCGTGCTCCGTCTTGCCCGGCGCAGGCCTCTTCTCCCGTTCCGAAGC
The DNA here is from genome assembly GCA_018716575.1 of Candidatus Scatomonas merdavium. Lineage (GTDB taxonomy): Bacteria > Bacillota > Clostridia > Lachnospirales > Lachnospiraceae > Scatomonas > Scatomonas merdavium. Next base: position 11,991 of record DVJR01000097.1, read on the forward strand.
GGACGGTTCCGTTTTCCCGTCCGAAGCAGACGGCTCCGTTTTCCCGGGAGCCGCGGCCCCCGCAGCCATATAGGGTGCCCGAGCCTCCCGCAGACAGCCGTTCTCGGCTTCCGTCCGGTAAAAACGGTGAGTTTCCACATAATGATCGTCAATGTACCGCTGCACTTTTCCGGTCAGATCGCTGCCGATCTGCACCGCCTTCCGGTCAAACACCACCAGCAGCACCGTCATTTCATGCTCTGAAAGCCATGCGCGTATCTCGGAAACCGCCACAGCCAGCGCTTCTTTCTGCGGATACCCGTAGATACCTGCGGAAATCAGCGGAAAAGCCACGCTTTCCAGACCGTACTCCGCCGCCAGCTTCAGGGAATTCCGGTAACAGCTCCGCAGCAGCGCCTCTTCTCCCTGGCCGCCTCCCCGCCAGACCGGACCGGCTGTGTGGATCACATACCGGGCAGGCAGACGAAATCCGGGTGTTATCACCGCCTCTCCGGTGGGGCAGCCCCCGATTGCCGCGCAGGCTGACCGCATCTCTTCCTCGCCTGCTCCGTGGAAAATCGCGCCGCAGACGCCGCCGCCCTGATGCAGCCCGGTATTCGCCGCATTGACTATGGCATCTGTCTCCACCTTCGTAATATCGTTTCTGATGATTGAAAAAGGCATCGCTACTCCTCTCTGGGAACCTCTTCTCCCGCCAGCTTCAGAATTGCCTCTGCTTCTTCCTCCGTAATATTCATGAAATCCGCCAGTTCATCCAGATAAACCTTCCGTCCCATTTCGTCCTTCAGAACCTCTACGTTATCCTTCAGCTCCTGGACTCTGCCGACCATCCTGCGATCCCGGCTTTTCACATCCTTCTGCTGTTCCGCAAGAGCCTGCATTCCCTGACGGATCTCCTGCATAACCCATTTTTCCGCCGCATCAGGCTCCATTTCAGTCTTTCCCTGCAGCCCCTCCAGCGCCGTCAGAAGGCAGAGGCTGCCCTCCTGTACCAGATCAGACAGCAGAATTTCCTCCACAAGAAAGCCCCTGGCCGCCTGCAGCACTTCCGGCAGCAGCAGCTCGGAAAGCCGGTCCCTGGCCGGCCTCTCTCCTCCGGCCAGCTCCCGGAACAGGCGCGCCCTCTCTCCCGGACGCTCCGGCTCCACCGCCGCCAGCATTTCCTTATATTCTTCCACATACCTTCTGTCGGCTTCCGACAGGCCCGGCTCCTCTCCGGCACCGTTCTCTCCGGAAGCCTCTTTCAGATAGCCCTCCACCACGACCTTTTTCGCAAGCAGATAATCGTACACCAGCTTTATCTGTTCCTCCGAAAGATCCTCCTCCGGGAAAAACTGCCTGACCTCGCCCTGCCCGATATGAAAATTCCGGCTCTCTGCCCGCTTTATTATTTCCGCCAGCCGACCGGCCAGCTCTTCTTTCGTTATCATGCTCCCTGTTCCTTCCTCTCTGTTGAAATTCCCGCGCCTTCTGTTCCGTACAGGTGCCGCAGCACTCAGGCATCTTTTTTCTCATACTCTCCTGCAAATGCCAGGCGGAACCGGATGAGGTTTTCCACCGCTGCCGCCAGATTTTCCGCGCTCTGTCCGCGGGATACTGAAAAATCCACGGGCTGCCGGTTAATGCTGAATATCGCGGTAACGCCCGCCTCATAGATTTTTTCCGCGCCTTCTCCAATAGAACCAACCACCGCCGCCACCGGCACATGGCGGGCCGCCGCCCGGCCGGCCACACCGGCTATGACTTTTCCGCGCACGCTCTGGCTGTCCAGCCGGCCCTCGCCGGTGATTACCAGATCCGCATCCTCCAGCTCCCGGTCAAACTCCACCAGATCGAGAACCATCTGTATGCCCGGCTTCAGCTCTCCGCCCAGAAAGGCCGCGATGCCTGCTCCCGCTGCTCCGGCTGCCCCTGCTCCCGGCAGTTCATCCACAGTTTTTCCCAGATCTTCCCGGAATCGCCGGGCCAGGCAGCGGAGATTCCGGTCAAGTATCTGAACCATCCCGCTGCCGGCACCTTTCTGCGGCGCGAATACGCAGGCGGCGCCCTCCGGCCCGTACATGGGATTATCAATATCGCACATAGCTGTAATCCGGCATTCCTTCAGCCGCTGATCCATTTCTGAAATATCGATCCGGGCGATGCGGTCCAGGCTGCCGCCCACCGGCAGAAACGCTCTGCCATCGGCATCGTAAAATTTCGCTCCCAGCGCGCCGGCC
>DVJR01000098.1 GCA_018716575.1 Candidatus Scatomonas merdavium
CTGCCGCTGAAGACAGTGGAAATCGGCTGGAAGCAGGAGGTAGAGCCGGGGCCGGCTACGGTGCTGTGCAGCGCGGATGGAAAGGTCAGTGAATATGACATCGAGGTGACAGAGATTGACTGGAGTCAGCAGGATACCAACAAATGTTTTACCATTCGGGTAACAGACCCGGAATTACTGGAACAGACAGGGGGTATCGTACAGGGAATGTCAGGCAGCCCCATACTTCAGAACGGGCGTCTGATCGGGGCGGTGACCCATGTTTTTGTATCTGACGCCGCCAGCGGCTACGGCATTTTCATTGAAAATATGCTTCAGCATTGAGCCAGATGAACAACAGCGCAGAAGAGACGTGAGGTATGTCGGGGAGATAAACTCGCGTCTCTTTTACGTTCGTAAGAATTTTCATGGAAAAAGAATCAACAAAAAAACACAGTTTTTTTTGTAAAACCTGTTGACAAACAAATAGGAGAGTGCTATCTTAAGAGCATAGATATTAGCACTCTATTCAAATGAGTGCTAACAGGACTGATAATTCGATGGCTGATGCCAGAAAGTATGTGAGAAAGGAGCAGGACAGATATGGAACTGGATGCAAGAAAAAAGACTATTCTGACAGCGATCATTCAGACCTATCTGGAGACCGGCGAACCCGTGGGTTCCCGGACCATATCCAAATATACGGATTTGAATCTGAGCTCCGCCACAATTCGGAATGAGATGTCGGACCTGGAGGAGATGGGCTACATCCTGCAGCCCCACACTTCAGCCGGCCGAATTCCTTCAGATAAAGGTTATCGGTTGTATGTAGATGAGCTGATCCGGCAGAAGGACCAGGAGGTTTCGGACATTAAGGAACTGATGATTGAGAAGACGGACCGCCTGGAGAAGGTGCTGAAGCAGGTGGTGAAGGTCCTTGCCTCCAACACCAATTACGCGACGATGATCACCGGGCCTGCCTACCATCAGAACCGGCTGAAATTTATCCAGCTTTCCAGGGTTAATGAGGAACAGGTGCTGGCAGTGATCGTAGCAGAAGGCAATCTGGTGAAAAACCAGATCATCGACCTGGAGGAGCCCATCGATGAGGAACAGATTCTGAAGCTGAATCTTCTCCTGAATACGCAGCTCAACGGGCTGACCATCGGAGAAATCAATCTTAACATGATTCAGAGAATGAAGCAGCAGGCCGGCATACACAGCGCAGTTATCAGCAGCGTGGTGGATGCAGTAGGCGAGGCCATACAGGTGGACGAGGAGGATATGCCTGTCTACACCAGCGGAGCGACAAATATTTTTAAATATCCCGAGCTGGCGGATTCAAGCAAAGCCAGCGAGCTGATATCAGCTTTTGAGGAGAAGAAGGAGCTGCTGGAGATTCTCCAGGATGGCGGTGCGGAGAATGACGGGGAAACGGGAACCGGCATACAGGTATATATCGGCAATGAGTCTCCGGTCCCCACTATGAAGGATTGTTCCGTGGTTACCGCCAGCTACGACCTGGGCGGCGGCATGAAAGGCACGATCGGAATTATCGGCCCCAAGCGGATGGATTATGAGAATGTTGTGGATAATCTGAAGACCCTGAAGAATCAGCTGGATACAATTTTCAGAAAAGATGATAAGGGCGGGAAGACAGATACGTAGCAGGCGTGAATCCGGCGAAGAGACCGGAAATTCCAGAAACGCCGGAAAGGTGGAGAGGATTGTGAAAGATATTGAAAAGAATACATCAGAGGTAGAAACAACAGCGCAGGCTGCGCCGGAAGAGGAAGCGCCGGCTTCAAAAGAAGCGGAAAAGGATACACCTGAAGAAGCCGCAGGAAGTGCCGCGGAAGCCAGCGGAAAAGATGATCCGGAAGAAAAAGACGCGGAAAGCAGCCAGACGGATGCCGCGGATAGCCAGGATGCGAAAGGCGGCGCCCGGAAATTCTTCAGCAAGAAAAAAGAAAAAAAGGATAAGAAAGACGAGAAAATAGAGGAACTGACCGACCGGCTGACAAGGCAGATGGCAGAATTTGACAATTTCAGAAAGCGTACAGAAAAGGAAAAAGCCGGTATGTATATGGTCGGCGCCCGTGACGTGATCGAGAAGCTTCTGCCTGTGGTGGATAACTTCGAACGGGGACTTGCAGGGGCGGATATATCCGATCCCTTTGCGGACGGTATGAACAAGATTTACAAACAGCTTACTGCCATGCTGACGGATCTGGGGGTTACGCCCATTGAGAGCGTCGGCACGGAGTTTGATCCCAATCTTCATAATGCGGTTATGCATGTGGAGGATGAAAATGTCGGCGAGAATATAGTCGTTGAAGAGTTTCAGAAGGGATATAAATATAAAGATTCTGTCGTGCGTCACAGCATGGTTAAGGTTGCCAACTGAGTGCGCGGCAGCAGACAGACAACAATAACATTTCATATAGGAGGAGAACGATTATGAGTAAAATAATTGGTATTGATCTGGGAACGACAAACAGCTGTGTGGCTGTTATGGAAGGTGGTAAGCCCACCGTTATCGCAAATGCGGAAGGAAGCAGAACGACGCCGTCCGTTGTGGCATTCACAAAGACAGGAGAGCGTCTGGTAGGCGAGCCTGCAAAGCGTCAGGCTGTAACCAATGCCGACAAGACGATTTCTTCCATCAAGAGACATATGGGAACAGACTATAAAGTGGATATTGACGGAAAGAAATATTCCCCCCAGGAGATTTCTGCAATGATTCTGCAGAAGCTGAAAGGCGATGCGGAAAACTATCTGGGTGAAAAGGTTACAGAAGCCGTTATCACCGTGCCCGCATACTTCAATGACGCACAGCGTCAGGCTACCAAGGATGCCGGAAAAATTGCGGGACTGGATGTAAAACGTATTATCAACGAGCCTACGGCGGCAGCTCTGGCTTACGGTCTGGACAATGAGAAAGAGCAGAAAATCATGGTATATGATCTGGGCGGCGGCACCTTCGATGTATCTATTATCGAGATCGGTGACGGCGTAATCGAAGTTCTTGCTACAGCAGGCAACAACAGGCTGGGCGGCGATGACTTCGACCAGAAGATCGTAGATTATATGGTGTCTGAGTTCAAGAAGACAGAGGGCGTAGATCTTTCCGGTGACAAGATGGCTATGCAGAGGATCAAAGAGGCGGCGGAGAAGGCCAAGAAAGAGCTTTCCAGCGCTACAACCACAAATATCAACCTGCCCTTCATCACTGCGACGTCTGATGGACCGAAGCATTTTGACATGAACCTTTCCAAGGCAAAATTCGACGAGCTGACCCACGATCTTGTAGAGCTGACTGCAGAGCCTGTGCAGAAAGCTTTAAGCGACGCGGGACTGACTGCATCCGAGCTGGGCAAGGTGCTGCTGGTAGGCGGTTCCACCCGTATCCCGGCAGTACAGGAAAAAGTAAAACAGCTGACCGGACATGAACCCAGCAAGACCCTGAATCCCGATGAGTGCGTAGCCCTGGGCGCGTCTGTACAGGGCGGCAAGCTGGCCGGCGACGCCGGTGCAGGCGATGTACTTCTGCTGGATGTTACGCCGCTGACCCTGTCCATTGAGACTATGGGCGGAATTGCTACTCCGCTGATCGAGAGAAATACGACGATTCCTACCAAGAAGAGCCAGATTTTCTCAACGGCTGCAGATAATCAGACAGCTGTGGATATCAACGTAGTGCAGGGCGAGCGTAAATTCGCCAAAGATAACAAATCTCTCGGCCAGTTCCGTCTGGATGGAATTCCGCCGGCAAGAAGAGGCGTGCCGCAGATCGAGGTTACCTTTGATATTGATGCCAACGGCATTGTAAATGTATCCGCCAAGGATCTGGGAACCGGCAAGGAGCAGCATATCACTATTACCGCAGGCTCCAATATGTCTGAAGAAGAGATCAACAAAGCCGTGAAGGAAGCGGCAGAATTTGAAGCTCAGGATAAGAAGAGAAAAGAAGCCATCGATACCCGGAACGATGCGGATGCCGCCGTATTCCAGGTGGAGAAAGCGCTGGAAGAGGCAGGAGACAAGGTTTCCTCTAATGATAAGACAGCTGTGGAAGCAGATCTGAATGCACTGAAGGAATTGCTGGAGAAGGCTCCGATGGATAATATCACGGATGCTCAGGTGGCTGAGATTAAGGCTGCAAAAGAGAAACTGATGCAGAGTGCCCAGAGTCTGTTTACCAAGATGTATGAGAATATGCAGCAGAATCAGGGCGGCCAGGCAGGACCCAATCCGGGAGCCGGTGCAGGAGCCGGAACCACAGGCGGCAGCAATGATGACGATGTGGTAGATGCTGACTATAAAGAAGTCTGATATTTCTTTCAGAAAAAAAGTTGCGGGGTTGTTGAAGGCGCACCGCAGTGCGGTGCCGCCTCTCGACAGCCTTGTTGCGGTGTTGAGGTGAACAGATATGGCTGAAAAGCGTGATTATTATGAAGTCCTCGGGGTGGACAGAGGGGCGGATGAGGATACGCTGAAGAAAGCGTACCGTAAGCTGGCCAAAAAATATCATCCGGATATGAATCCCGGGGACAAGGAAGCAGAGGCAAAATTTAAAGAGGCGACGGAAGCCTATTCTGTGCTGAGTGATCCGGACAAGAGAAGGCAGTATGATCAGTTTGGCCATGCGGCTTTTGAGGGCGGCGGCGGAGCCGGAGGTTTTGGCGGCTTTGATTTCAGCGGTGCAGATATGGGCGATATATTCGGCGACATTTTTGGCGATCTGTTCGGCGGCGGCCGTTCCAGAAGAGCCAACAACGGACCGCAGAGAGGAGCGAATCTCCGGGCAGTGGTTCATATCTCCTTTGAGGAGGCAGTGTTTGGATGTGAGAAGGAGCTGGAGCTGACTCTGAAGGATACCTGCAGCAGCTGCGGCGGCAGCGGAGCAAAACCCGGAACATCGCCGGAAACCTGTTCCAAGTGTCACGGGACAGGTCAGGTGACCTATACTCAGCAGTCGATGTTTGGTATGATCCGAAATGTGCAGACATGTCCGGACTGCGGCGGCAGCGGTCAGATTATCAAAGAAAAATGTACAGCCTGCCGCGGAACAGGATATACTTCCAGCCGCAAGAAAATCAAAGTGTCAATACCTGCGGGAATTGATGACGGACAGAGTATCCGTATCCGGGATAAAGGCGAGCCGGGCCGGAATGGAGGCCCCAGAGGCGATCTGCTGGTAGAAGTTTCTGTAGCACGCCATCCGGTGTTCCAGAGGGAAGGCATGAATATCTTTTCCACTGCCCCCATTACCTACGCTCAGGCAGCGCTGGGCGGCGATGTGCGGATCAGCACTGTGGACGGCGATGTGATCTATACGGTGAAGCCCGGTACCCAGACGGACACCAGAATCCGCCTGAAAGGCAAAGGGGTGCCGTCACTGCGGAGCAGCAGCGTCCGGGGGGATCAGTATGTAACTCTGGTAGTGCAGGTGCCTACCAGGCTCAGCGATGAAGCGAAGGAAGCGCTGATACGTTTTGACGAGGCGTGCGGCAACAGGCCCCGCAGCGAGAAAAAAGAGGAAAAAGGCGGAAAGAAGAAAAAAGGCTTTATGGAAAAAGTGAAAGAAGCCTTTGAGGACTGAAGCGCCGCAGGGAAAAAGCGGCGTTCATAACAGAATGAAAAAAAGAGAGCCGCGGGCTGCCGGAAAGGCATGCTCATGGCTCTCTTTTGCTGCTGTGTTTATTCCAGGATGACGGCCTGGCTGCCGCGGGACAGGTAGACGCTTTCAAACTGCGACTTGTCGTAGATTTCATATCCGTTAATGGGATCCGCGATAGTTACTGTACTGTCGGTATAGCCGATCAGGACGGCGCCGTGATCGTTTGTGCTCCAGTCCACCCAGGTGTTGTCATCGGTGTACCAGCCCTCGGCCTCCCGGCGGTCCGCCATATCGATGGTCACCCATACGACTACGGGCGTGTCGTCATTTACATAGGCGTACAGATCGTCCGGCGCAGCGCCCAGGAGGGAGACTGCATGCATGGAACTGCCGGCGTCCTCCAGATAGGTGTCTGCCGCTGTGGCAATAGCGCCGGTGCCGCAGGTATAGCCCACATCTGTCGGATCGCCGATAAAATAGTTGCGGAGATCCGGTCCGTGAAGTTCTCCGTCCGTGTCGGTCCAGAGCTCATAGGGTTCAGTGGGAAGGTACTCAGTGGCCATAGTTACTTTGTCTACGTCAAAGCCGTAATAATGAAGAACCATGGTCAGAGCCGTGATCTCACAGCCTGTAGGCAGCTCCGGTTCCTGATAGATGATTTCAAAATCCTGAATTTCATGGTAAACGTCAATGACATTATCTGTAGAAGCTTCCGGCGCATCGGAGTAGCTTTCTGCGGAATCTGAAGTATTTTTCTGCGGCAGAGCTTCATCTGCGGCATCTTCTTCTGAAGAATCCTGGAATGAAGGCTCCGGAGTCAGATCTGTTTCTGCGGAACTGTCGCCGGAAAGCCCTGAAGACTCTCCCGACGCGGATGTGGAATCGGTGCCGCCGCATCCGGCCAGACCGGCGCACAGCGTGCAGAGCAGTGTGGCACAGAGTAATCTTTTCATAAATGCTCTCCCTTTCTGTCTTGGCTTGAAAAATATTATATAACAATCCAGAAAAATGAACAAACAAATTTTTTATAAATAGTCTTTTGCAGTTTCTTTGGGATTATTCCCGTCAATGAAAAATTGCCATGCAGATCAGCATACAGATCGGCTGATGCAGAAGATAAATCCAGATGCTCTTCCGTCCGATGGCGGACAGAAGCGGAAGGGGGCGCCGGGCCGCGGCCTGCCAGACGCTGTTTCTCCGGAAAATTACGCCGAGAAAATAGCCGGTCAGATACAGGAAGAACCAGGGCAGCCACGGAAAGTAATCACTGGAGGCAAAGCCCGGGAACGGAAATCCGGCAGGCGTGAGAAGCCTGCATTCATACAGAAAGTCAGGCAGGCGCACAAGCTCCAGGCTGCCGAAACCCAGATAGCCGTTCTGAACATGCTGAAACAGGAAAAAGAGCAGCAGGCAGGCCAGAATCCCCGGAACCGGCGGAATTCTGTTCAGAAGCCGCTCCAGGGGCAGGCAGAACAGCACCGCGCAGCCGATAAATGTCAGTATGCCGAACCATACCGCTTCGCCGGGCATGGCGATCCAGGTGACCAGCGAGATCACCAGTCCCCAGAAATTCAGAAGAATTCCCCGGCGCAGATTCCGGGAGCGGCTGCTCCACTGCCACACCAGGCCGGACACCAGAATGAAGGTCCAGCAGATGGACTGCTGCCAGAGCCGGACGGGCAGCTGGCCGTACCAGCCGGGCGAAACGCCGTAAACCATGAAAACATCGTATGAAAAATGAAACAGGACCATACTGACGATGGAAATTCCCCGAATACCGTCAATCAGGCTGTAGCGCACTTTTGTTTCCTGCAAAACCGTATCCTCCCGTATGTAAAATCAGCCGTATTTCAAAGTGATACAGCTATATTTTAACGCAGCGGCAGCCGTCCGTAAATAATATTTTGCCGGGAAAGGGCCGCCCGCGCGCAATATTTTGACGCGGAGAGGCTGTCCGGCCGCAGAATACTTGAATTTCCCGCATGTTTCGTGTATGATAAACCGTAGACATTTTCGGGAAACGGAGAAAAGAAATGAAATGGAATAAATACACGCTGAAAATCACCAGCGAGGCGGAGGATGTCGTGATCTCCACGCTGGCCGATCTGGGAATACAGGGGGTGGAGATCGAAGATAAGCAGCCCCTGACGGAAGAGGATAAAAAGCAGATGTTTGTGGATATTCTGCCGGAGATGCCGGAGGATGACGGAACGGCTCTTTTGAACTTTTATCTGGAGCCGGAGGAGGACAATGAAGCCATCTTGAAACAGGTGGAGGAAGAGCTGGAGAACCTCCGGAGCTTCCTGGATATCGGTGAGGGAACCATTACCCGTTCTGAAACGGAGGACAAGGACTGGATTAACAACTGGAAGCAGTATTTTCACCAGTTCTCCGTGGATGATATCCTGATTATCCCCTCCTGGGAGGAGGTACAGCCGGAGGATCAGGGCAAGATGATCATTCATATCGATCCGGGCACGGCCTTCGGCACAGGAATGCATGAGACGACACAGCTCTGCATCCGTCAGCTGAAAAAATATGTAACGCCCGGGGCGGAGCTGCTGGATGTGGGAACGGGCAGCGGTATTCTGTCCATTATCGCCCTGAAGCTGGGGGCGGGCCACGCCCTGGGCACTGACCTGGATCCCTGCGCCGCGGCGGCAGTGGAAGAGAACAAGGAGGCCAATGCCGTTGACGGCGCCTCTTTTGATATGCTGATCGGAAATATCATAGACGATCCGGCGGTTCAGCAGCGTGCCGGAAGGGAAAAGTATGATATTGTCACGGCTAATATCCTGGCGGACGTGCTGATCCCCCTGACACCGGTGATCCGGGAGAACCTGAAGCCGGGCGGCATCTATATTACCTCCGGGATCCTGGATGTGAAGGAGCAGGAGGTGCGGGAAGCTGTGGAGCAGGCGGGCTTTGAGGTGGAAGAAGTTACCCGGCAGGGCGAGTGGGTGTCCGTCACAGCCAGAAAACCACAGAACTGAAGCGGAAGGTGGAAGAATGTATCGTTTTTTTGTGGAGCCGGAACAGATAGAGGAAAGCTGTGTGCGGATTACCGGCGGCGACGTGAACCACATCTGGAACGTGCTGCGGATGCGGGCCGGAGAAGAGCTTCTGGTCTGCTGCGGGGATGAATGGGAATATACCTGCCGGATCACAGGCTTCGAGGACGGGGAGGTCCGGGCAGAGATTCTGGATGCTCAGAAGCCGGGCAAGGAGCTGCCCTCAAGAATTACTCTTTTTCAGTGCCTTCCCAAAGGGGACAAGATGGAACTGATCGTGCAGAAGGCCGTGGAGCTGGGAGCCGCGGAGATCGTGCCGGTATCGTCCGGACGGTGTGTGGTGAAGCTGGACGCGAAAAAGGCCGCGGCGCGGGTGAAACGCTGGAACGCCATCGCGGAGGGCGCGGCAAAGCAGTCGAAGCGGATGACGGTTCCGAAGGTGCATGAAGTCATGACCTTCCGGCAGGCGTTGGAGTACGCGGCGGCCATGGACGTGCGGCTGATGCCCTATGAGAAGGCGGAGGGCATGGAAGCGACGCGGAAAGGCCTTGCGGCCATCGCACCCGGCCAGTCTGTGGCGGTGCTGATCGGCCCGGAGGGCGGCTTTGAGGACGGGGAAGCGGAAGCGGCGGCCCGGGCGGGTTTTGCCCATATTTCTTTGGGGCGGAGGATTCTCCGCACGGAGACGGCCGGGCTGACGGCTCTGTCTATTCTGATGTATCTGCTGGAGCAGGACTGAGAAAGGAATACTATGGAAATATATCTGGATAATGCGGCGACGACCCGCTGCTATGACGAGGTCAGAGATGTGGTCGTACGGACCATGACGGAGGATTACGGGAATCCGTCCTCCATGCACCGGAAGGGTGTGGAAGCGGAGGGGTATCTGCGGGAGGCGGCGCGGACGCTGGCGGATATTCTGAAGGCAAAGGAAAAGGAAATCTATTTTACCTCCGGCGGGACAGAATCCAACAACTGGGCGCTGTATGGGGCGGCTCTGGCCGGACGCCGGAGAGGAAATCACATCGTCACCAGCGCCATTGAGCACGCGGCGGTGGCAGCGCCGCTGGCAGCGCTGGAGGAGCAGGGCTTTGCGGTGACGAGGCTGCCGGTGAGCCGGGAGGGTCTGGTGGATCCGGAGGAGCTGGAGCGTGCCGTGACGGAGCAGACCGTGCTGGTCTCTGTGATGTTCGTCAACAATGAAATCGGTTCTGTGGAGCCCATACAGGAGCTGGGAGAGAGGATCAAGAGAAAGAATCCGGAGACGGTCTTTCATGTGGACGCCATACAGGCCTTTGGAAAGTACCGGATTCATCCGGGTAAGATGAAGATTGACCTGCTTTCGGCCAGCGGGCATAAAATCCACGGCCCCAAGGGCGTGGGGCTGCTTTATGCAGGAGAAAAGGTAAAATTCCGCCCGATGATCCTGGGAGGCGGCCAGCAGAACGGCATGCGCTCCGGAACGGATAATGTGCCGGGCATTGCGGGAATGGCCGCCGCTGCCCGGAAAATCTACGGCAGCCTGGAGGAGAACCGGGCGCATATGTACCGGGTGAAGAAGAAGCTGGCAGAGGGACTTGCCCAGATGGATAATGTGGTGATTCACGGAATGGCCATAGAGGAGGGCGCGCCCCATATCCTGAACGCCTCCTTCCCGGGCGTACGGAGCGAAGTGCTGCTGCACGCGCTGGAGGATAAGGGCATTTATGTGTCGGCGGGAAGCGCCTGCTCCAGCCACAAGCGGTCTGCCAGCGCCACGCTGTCGGCCATCGGATGCAGCAGGGCGGAGCTGGAGTCTGCCGTCCGGTTCAGCTTCTGCGAATACACCTCGGAAGAAGAGATAGAAGAAACCCTGCGGGCGCTGCATGCGCTGCTTCCCATGCTGCGGAAGTTCACGCGCCGCTGAAGAAAGGATAGAGGAAATGTTTCAGGCTTTTTTGATTAAATATGCAGAAATAGGAATAAAGGGAAAGAACAGGTATCTGTTTGAGGACGCCCTGGTGCGCCATATGGAGAGAGCGCTTAAAGATGTGGACGGCAGCTTTCAGATCAGCCGTGAGATGGGGCGTATCTATGTGCACACGGAAGGGGAATTTGATTACGACGGAGCGGTAGAGGCCCTGCAGAGAGTGTTCGGCATTGCCGGAATCTGTCCTGCGGTCATCGTAGAGGATGAAGGGTATGAAAAGCTGGCCGCAGCTGTGGTGGATTATGTGAAAAAGGTCTATCCGGACAGCCGTCAGACCTTCAAGGTGTGCGCAAGAAGGGCCAATAAGACGTATCCTCTGAACTCCATGGAGCTGAATATGGAGCTGGGAGGAGAGATCCTGGAGGCCTGTCCCGGCATGACGGTGGACGTCCACCATCCGGACATCTATCTGACGGTGGAGGTGCGGCAGAAGATTTATATTTATTCGGAAGAAATTCCCGGCCCCGGCGGCATGCCCGTGGGAACCAACGGCAGCGCCATGCTGCTGCTGTCCGGCGGTATTGATTCCCCGGTGGCCGGCTATATGATCGCCAAACGCGGCGTGAAGATCGACGCGGTTTATTTCCATGCTCCGCCCTATACCAGCGACCGGGCGAAGCAGAAGGTCGTGGATCTGGCCCGCCTGGTGGCCCGGTACAGCGGCCCCATCCGCCTGCATGTGGTGAATTTCACAGAGATTCAGCTGGCGATTTACGAAAAATGTCCCCACGACGAGCTGACCATCATCATGCGCCGGTATATGATGAAAATAGCCGAAGCCTTTGCGGAGAAGGACGGCGCTCTGGGCCTGATCACCGGTGAGAGCATCGGGCAGGTGGCCAGCCAGACCATGCACAGCCTGGCCTGCACCAACGCGGTCTGCACCATGCCGGTATTCCGGCCCCTGATCGGCTTTGACAAGCAGGAGATTGTGGATATCGCCCTGAAGATCGATACCTATGAGACTTCCGTGCTGCCCTATGAGGACTGCTGTACGATTTTCGTGGCCAAGCATCCGGTGACGAAGCCGAACCTGAGCAGGATTGAGCATTCGGAGAGAAAGCTGGCGGATGTGATCGACGGGATGATAAAGACGGCCATTGAGACGGCAGAGACAATAGAGGTCTGAGAGGACGGTCCGGCAGGTCTGCCGGATTCTGCCGAAGGGGAAGGCTGAAGAAAAAATGAAAATGTGAAACAGAAAAAGGCACTCTGCAACAGAGTGCCTGCATTTTTTACAGCGTTTTCAAACGGGAGAAAGTGCATTACACCAGGTAGGGTGCCAGCATTTTCAGAACGTTTTCCAGAGCTTCGCCTTCTGAATGGATATTCAGGTCGATAGGCTTGGACAGATCCAGGCTGAAGATGCCCATGATGGACTTTGCATCAATCACATATCTGCCGGATACCAGATCAAAGTCAAAATCAAATTTGGAAATCTCATTGACAAAAGATTTAACCTTGTCGATGGAGTTGAGTGAAATCTGTACTGTTTTCATTGCTACAATCCTCCCTGATTCGCTTGTATACAAGCTGATTACTTACAGATTAATCTTACCTGCTGCAAAGCGAAAAGTCAAGCTCTCTTTCCGGTTTTGATTCCTGTTTCTTCCAGTCAGCACAGCTGCCGCGGATAGCTGTAAAGAGGCAGTAAAATGAAAAAATGCTTGTTTTGCAGAGGCTTCATGCTATAATATGTGCAGATGCCGTCTGTGAAAATGGCGGCAGCCGCGGCAGGCCCGACTGCGTGGCGGAGAAAGGACAGGAAGCGAATACAGAACGGAGTGAAATATGAGCAAAAAGGCGGCGCTGCACAATCTGGGCTGCAAGGTAAATGCCTATGAGCTGGAGGCTATGCAGCAGATACTGGAAAAAAACGGATATGAAATCGTTCCCTTTGAACCGGGAGCGGATCTGTATATTATCAACACCTGCACAGTGACGAATATCGCGGACAGGAAATCCCGGCAGATGCTGCACCGGGCAAAGAAGCTGAACCCCCGGGCAATAGTGGCTGCGGTGGGCTGCTATGCCCAGGAAAAGGGAGAGGAGCTGGAGAAGGACCCGGCGGTGGATCTGGTTATCGGCAATAACCGGAAAAAAGATCTGCTGGAAATTCTGGAAAAGTATCAGGCAACAAGGCAGGGAAGCCTGCATACAATGGATATCGGGAAGGTGCGGGAATATGAGGAGCTGGAGATCGACCGGACGGAAGAGCATACAAGAGCCTTCCTCAAAGTACAGGACGGCTGCAATCAGTTCTGCACTTATTGTATTATTCCCTATGCCCGGGGGAGAGTACGCAGCCGGAGAGCCGATGATGTGAGAAAAGAGGTGCGGCGCCTGGCCTCATCAGGCTGCCGGGAGATCGTGTTATCCGGTATCCATCTGAGTTCCTACGGCGTAGATTTCCGGGATGGCACAACGCTTCTGGATCTGATTCGTACAGTTCATGAAGAGGAAGGAATCAGCCGCATACGGCTGGGCTCACTGGAGCCGGGCATCATCACAGAGGAGTTTGCCGAAAGCCTGGCGGCATTGCCGAAAGTATGCCCGCATTTTCACCTGTCTCTTCAAAGCGGCTGCAACAGGACATTAAGACGGATGAACCGCCGTTATACCAGCGAAGAATATATGGAGAAATGCGGACTGCTGCGGAGCGTCTATCACAATCCGGCGCTGACCACGGATGTGATCGTGGGCTTTCCGGGCGAAACAGAAGAAGATTTTCGGGAATCCAGAGATTTCGTGGAAGCCGTTTCTTTTTTTGAAACTCATATTTTTCCCTATTCCCGCAGAGAAGGGACAAAGGCAGCCGCCTGGACAGAGCAGCTTACGGAAGCTGTAAAGAAGGAGCGGGTACGGATTATGCTGGAGCTGGATGCGCGGAAACGGCGGGAATATCTGGAAAGCTTTCTTGGACGGGAAACAGAGATTCTGATTGAAGAGCGGCTGGAGGGAGGAAGCCCGGGGCAGTGGACAGGCCACACAAGAGAGTACCAGAGGGCGGTCATACGGGCGGAAGGAAATCTGGAAAACAGCCTGGTGAAGTGTACGGTGCAGGCAGTGGATGACAGAGATTTCCTGATCTGCGGATGAGAAAAGCTGTTGATATTTTCGCCAATCTATATTAGAATAGAGTAGATATTAATTAACAAGGACGTGAAAGTATGGCAGATATGAGTAATACACAATTCTTTAAGGTAAAGACGGAACCGGAGATTTCCGTAAAGAAGGTTCTGGATGTTGTGTATAATGCAATGGCGGAGAAGGGATATAATCCTGTGAATCAGATTGTCGGCTACATCATGTCCGGCGACCCCACTTACATCACAAGCCATAAGGGCGCGCGAAGCATGATCATGAAGGTGGAGCGGGATGAGCTGGTGGAAGAGCTGCTGAAGGAGTATATCCGCAACGAAGCCTGGAAGAGCGGACAGGAATAATGCGTATTCTGGGGCTGGATTACGGGTCGAAGACAGTAGGAGTCGCAGTCAGCGATCCGCTGGGACTGACGGCTCAGGGCGTGGAGATCATACGCAGGAAATCGGAGAACAAGCTGCGCCAGACTCTCGCCCGGCTGGAAGAGCTGATAGCGGAATACCAGGTGGAGCGTCTGGTGCTGGGCCTTCCGAAACACATGAATAACGATATGGGAGACAGGGCTGTAAAATCACTGGAATTTCAGGAAATACTGAAAAGAAGGACAGGTCTGGATGTTGTTATGTGGGATGAACGGCTCACGACGGTGGAAGCGAACCGGATTCTTGCAGAGACAGGTGTAAAGGGCGCCGGACGGAAGCAGTACGTAGATGAGCTGGCGGCCGTATTTATTCTGCAGGGCTATCTGGACTATCTGCGCCATCAGAAGAATGATTAGGATTTGTTTGAAATGGAAAAAATTGGATTTGTAACCGATAGTGGAGAGAGCATTGAATTTTATGTAGAGGAAGAAACGCGGGTGAACGGGATTGGATACCTGCTGGTGACTGACTCTGACGGAGATGAGGCGAACGCCTACATTCTCAGGGATATGTCCGCGGACGGCGACACCGAAGCTGATTACGTCATGGTAGAGGACGAAGTGGAATTTGAGGCCATAGCGCGCGTATTTCAGCAGATGTTGGACGATGTGGACTTCCGTTAGAATGTGATGGAGACATCATTTTGTGTTCGGAAAAATGACGGAGGTGCTGGTTGAAAAGCGATCATAAAAGTAAATTAAAGATCATTCCGCTGGGAGGACTGGAACAGATCGGAATGAATATTACTGCCTTTGAATACGAAGACAGTATTGTTGTGGTGGACTGCGGTCTCGCGTTCCCGGAGGACGATATGCTGGGAATCGATCTGGTCATACCGGACATCACCTATCTGAAGGATAATATTGAAAAAGTGAAGGGATTCGTGATTACTCACGGACATGAGGACCACATCGGGGCCCTTCCCTATGTTTTAAAAGAAATTAATGTACCAATATATGCAACGAAACTGACAATAGGACTGATAGAAAATAAATTCAAAGAACACAATCTGCTCCGCACGACGAAGCGTAAAACCATAAAATTCGGACAATCCATCAATCTGGGCCGGTTCCGGATTGAATTCATCAAGACAAATCACAGCATTCAGGACGCGGCTGCGCTGGCCATCTATTCGCCGGCCGGAACCGTAATCCACACAGGCGATTTCAAGGTAGACTATACGCCGGTATTCGGAGACGCCATTGATCTGCAGAGATTTGCGGAAATCGGAAAGAAAGGTGTTCTGGCTCTGATGTGCGACAGTACCAATGCAGAGCGCAAGGGCTTTACCATGTCGGAGAGGACCGTGGGAAGAACCTTTGACAATATCTTTGCGGAGCACAGGAATACCCGCCTGATTATCGCCACTTTCGCGTCAAATGTGGACCGTGTCCAGCAGATTATCAATTCCGCCTACAAATATGGCCGGAAGGTGGTGGTGGAAGGCCGCAGCATGGTCAACGTTATCACCACGGCGTCAGAGCTGGGATATCTGAATATTCCGGATAAGACGCTGATTGATATCGATCAGATGAAAAATTACCCGGACGAGCAGCTGGTGCTGGTGACGACAGGCAGCCAGGGTGAGTCCATGGCGGCGCTGTCCAGGATGGCGGCAAGTATACACAAAAAAGTTTCCATACAGCCCGGTGATACGATTATTTTCAGCTCGAATCCCATTCCCGGAAATGAAAAGGCCGTATCCAAGGTCATCAACGAGCTGTCAGCCAAAGGCGCCGATGTGATTTTTCAGGATGTGCACGTATCGGGCCATCCCTGCCAGGAGGAGATCAAGCTGATCTATTCTCTTGTGAAGCCTAAATATGCCATTCCGGTGCATGGAGAGTACAGGCATCTGAAGGCTCAGGCAAAAGTGGCGCTGGAGCTTGGCATACCAAAGGAAAATGTTTTCATTCTTTCATCCGGCGATGTGCTGGAGCTGGATCAGGAGAGCGCGTCCGTGACGGGAAAGGTTCACGTCGGAGCGATCATGGTGGATGGTCTGGGCGTAGGCGATGTGGGGAATATCGTATTGCGTGACCGGCAGCATCTGTCAGAAGACGGTATTATCATTGTAGTACTGACTCTTGAAAAACATGGAAACCAGCTTCTGGCCGGACCGGATATCGTCTCCCGTGGCTTTGTATATGTAAGAGAGTCGGAAGATCTTATGGGCGAAGCCAGAGTGGTTGTGGAGGACGCATTGGATGAATGTCTGAGCCGCAGAGTTTCAGACTGGGGTAAAATAAAAAATGTAATAAAAGATTCCTTGGGCGGTTTTGTGTGGAAGCGCACTCAGAGGCGGCCGATGATTCTGCCCATCATTATGGAGGCATAAACAGAAATGATGGATATTATTACTGAAAGGCTGTACGCTCTGACAGAGGCTATGAAAGAGGACAGCGATTATATCCGTTATCTTCAGCTGGAGGAGGAGCTGGAACGGGATAAGGAACTGAAGAAAAAAGTGGACGAATACCGTCTCCGCAATTATTATCTGCAGGAGTCGGATGTGGATCTGTATGAAGCAGTAGATGAGATAGACAGGGAATTCCGGGATTTGCGGAAGATTCCCATTGTTAACGCCTATCTGGATGCCGAGCTTTCCGTTTGTCGGATGATCCAGAGGGTAATGGGTGCAATCAGCGAAGAGATTAAGATTACGACGCCGGAGATGTAAAACTGCCGGCGCGGCTGCCGGAGGCGGCAGCATCAGGCAGCAAAGGAGTGCTTATGGCGAAGGCAAAGAAGAAAAGAAAAGATGCAGGTTACAGGACAGCGGTCAGCGGTGCCAAAGGCGTTATAAGGATTCTGCTCTATATCTGTCTGGCGGTTGTTCTGATTTTCCTGGGCCGGGAGGCCTACGTGCTGGGGTATGAGGTATTCGATGAAAAGCCGGTGGATGAGAGCGGCGGCAGAGAGATTACCATATCCATAACGGAGGACATGTCTGTGATGGATGTGGGAGAGCTGCTGAATGAGCGCGGGCTGATCGATGAGCGGCCGCTGGCTTTCTGGATACAGGAGCATCTGTCGGAATACCATGGTGATATCCTGCCGGGCACCTATATTCTGAATACTTCCCAGACGGTGGAAGAAATGCTGGAGATCATGGCACAGGTCAATACAGAAGGGCAGCCGGAGCAGGAAGGAAGCGGAAGCTCTTCCGGAGATGACGCTTCTTCCGGAAGTACATCCTCCGGCAGCGCAGCTTTGGACGGAACGGCTTCCGGCAGTGCAGAAAGCGGGGAAGGCGGGACGCAGCAGTGATTGTAAATGAGAGGATGACGGCCTATATCAATTCCCTGGACAGAGGCCATACGCCGTTTCTGGAAGAACTGGAGCGACGGGCAAGGGAAGAGCGGATACCGGTGATACGCCGGGAGATGCAGAGCTTCCTGAAAGTGTTTTTGATGATGCAGAAACCGCGGAAAATCCTGGAGGTGGGAACAGCAGTGGGATTTTCCGCTGTTTTTATGGCTGTGTACGGGCCGGAGGACTGCCGGATTACTACTATTGAAAATTATAAAAAAAGAATACCTGCGGCGCGGGAAAATTTCCGGAAATCAGGCTGCGGAGAACGGATTACCCTGCTGGAGGGGGATGCGGGAGAGGTGCTGAAGACTCTGGAGGAGCCCTTTGATTTTATATTTATGGATGCGGCCAAGGGGCAGTATTTTCACTTTTTGCCGGAGGTGCTGCGGCTGATGCGGCCGGGAAGTGTGCTGATTTCCGATAATGTACTGCAGGACGGCGATCTGATTGAATCGCGTTTTGCGGTGGAGCGTCGGAACCGTACAATATACAAGCGTATGCGGGAATATCTGTATGCGCTGAAGCATGACGAACGGCTGGAGACATCGATTCTGCCGCTGGGAGACGGGATTACAGTCAGCGTCATGATCTGACGACAGCCGATTCATTTCGAAAGAGAGGAGCGATGAGATGAGTTGGGAAAAAGCGCCGGAGCTTCTGGTTCCTGCCAGCTGTCTGGAGGTACTGAAGGTGGCTGTGATCTATGGGGCCGATGCCGTCTATATCGGAGGCGAGGCCTATGGGCTCAGGGCCAAGGCAAAAAATTTTTCCATGGCGGATATGGCGGAGGGGATCCGCTTTGCTCATGAACACGGGGTCAGGGTGTACGTTACTGCCAACATTCTGGCCCATAATGAGGATCTGGAAGGCGTGCGCGCCTATTTCCGGGAGCTGCGGGAGCTGGGGCCGGACGGCCTGATTATCGCTGATCCCGGCGTCTTTTCCATCGCGGAAGAGATCTGTCCGGAGATCCCGCGCCACATCAGCACGCAGGCCAACAATACCAATTATGAGACCTGCCGGTTCTGGCACCGTCTGGGCGCCAGCCGGATTGTGACGGCCCGGGAGCTTTCGCTGCGGGAAATCCGGGAAATTCGGGAAAACATTCCGGCGGATATGGAGCTTGAGACGTTTGTTCACGGGGCTATGTGTATTTCCTATTCGGGGCGGTGCCTGTTATCCAATTATTTTACAGGCCGGGATGCCAACCGTGGGGCCTGTACCCATCCCTGCCGCTGGAAATATGCGGTGGTGGAGGAAACAAGGCCCGGAGAATACATGCCGGTCTTTGAGAATGAAAGGGGAACCTTCCTGTTCAATTCCAAGGATCTCTGCATGATCGGGCATATTCCCGATCTGCTGGATACGGGAGTGGACAGCCTGAAGATTGAAGGGCGGATGAAAACTGCTCTGTACGTGGCTGCCGTGGCAAGGACGTATCGGAGGGCCATCGACGACTGCATGAAGGACCGGGCCCTGTACGAAAAGAATATGGACTGGTATCTGGACCAGATCTCAGACTGCACCTACCGGCAGTTTACCACGGGATTTTTCTACGGAAAGCCCTCGGAAGAGGAGCAGATCTATGAAAACAGCACCTATGTGAAGGAATACACGTATCTGGGCGTGATATCCGGGTGGAATGAGAAAGGGTACTGCCGGATCGAGCAGAAGAATAAATTTTCTGTGGGGGACGAAATCGAAGTGATGAAGCCGGACGGAAGGGATCTGAAGGTCACTGTCCGGGCCATGTATGATGCGGAAGGAAATGCGGTGGAATCCGCTCCTCATCCCAGACAGGAGCTGTATCTGGATCTGGGAGTGGAGACGGATCTGTACGATATTTTACGATGCCCCTGCTGACTGAAACTGACGCCGTAGTTTTTCTACGGCGTTTTTTTCAATGCGGGAGACATAGGAGCGGCTGATGCCAAGCTTTCCTGCTATGATCTTCTGAGTGCACTCCGGCGCTCCGAAGAAACCATAGCGCAGCTTAAGGATCTCATATTCCTGGGGCGTCAGCTCGCTTTTCATGAGCCGGTAAAGAAGCTGCACGTTCTGTTCAAAGGTGCAGCGCTCCACGGTATCTTCAAAATCACCTTCAATAATATCCAGGAGATGGATTTCGTTGCCCTCCTTGTCAGTACCGATCGGTTCGTAGAAGGAAACTTCACGGGCCGTTTTTTTTCGGGTGCGGAGGTACATGAGAATTTCATTTGCTCCCCGGCGTTATTGGCTCTAAAAATTCATCCCCTTCATGACTGCCGGCCAGATAGATATGGACGTTTTCACCATCCCATACGATACATTTAATAAGAGTGCGGAGAATCTTCCGTTTTTCCTCATATGTCATATTGTCAAAGGTGGAAGCAAAGTCGGATAAATGATCCTGCAGTAGTTCGATTTCATCCAGTATTTTGCTTTTATCCTGTTCAATCAGTTGCAGTTCCTGTATTTTCTGTTCCATTTCCAGTTTTTCCATATGTAACTTTTCGATCTCTTTCTGCATATATTCATTTGCAACAGAAGAGGTATTAGAAGAGAGGTTCTGTATCAGGTTTTCTATCTGACGTTCCTTAACTGCAATATTGGAAGTCAGAGCGGCGATTTCAGATCGACTGATACAGGCGTTGTCAGAAAGTTCCTGACGGATGGTTTCTATCTGGTTATGGAAGGAGGAGTCTTTTTCCGGGAGTTTTTTGATTTCCTCACAGACAAAACGATCCAGTTCGATACCGTTAGGATTTTTCATGTTACAATTCTGCATGTGACTCCGTTCTTTTTCCAGGCAGAGATAGGCATAGACTTTTTGACCGTCATCGGTAATCCGGTTGTAGGTTTTCACACGCATTTCACTGTGGCAGTGAGCACAGCGGAGCAGTCCGGACAGCAGAGCGGTGTGACTTCTGGGACGTCTGAAAGCACGGGAACGGCTTTTATCCAGCATTTCCTGTAATTCCAGCCATTCTTTGCCTGTGATAAATGCCTCGTGTTTTCCGACAGAGACAATC
>DVJR01000099.1 GCA_018716575.1 Candidatus Scatomonas merdavium
AGATACTCCACCTGAGGAACCAGGATATCGCTGTATTCAAAGCTGCTGACCTGATTATCCATCATATTCTGTCCGACACTTCCGAAATTGTAGTAATACAGCCGGGTCTTTGGCTGCCCGTTTTCAAAGCAAAGATAAGATACTGCCATCAGTGTGCCATCCTCAGACAGGGCAATATCCATCGGATAGCCAGGCGAATCTATCGTCGTTCTGATCAGCGAAATGCTCTCTCCATTCTGGTCATAATACTGAATCCAGGTAGTGTCATTGTCCTCAAGTATTGCCGCCACAACCCCCTGAGACGCTACCGCCACCCTGACAATAGGCGCACTGGTCGATACCTGGCCTATCTGACCGTTTTCATCGCATATGCAGATGCCGGTTCCATTCCGGTCGTATATGGCTACCGTGCTTCCGCAGACTTCCACTGCAGGAGACTGTATTCCATATTTTACCGACCAGAGAGTCTGATTGTTCCTGTCACTTAACGATGCGCTGCCGGTTCCATACTTCAGAATATTTCCGTTCACATTACAGTAGCCGGATGAAACCGTATCTTCCCCCGTATCCGTAAATACAACAGAATAGGTGGTGTATTCCCAGTTCCGCACCACATTGGTCACAATCAGCACCGTTACCAGTACCGCAAGAGCAATGGCCCCATATCGCATCCACTTCTTGGCCCGATGGGTCATCAGCTTTCTTTTATACTCCTGCAGACTGCGGGCTAGCCTCTCCTTTTTTTCTTCTTTTGGACTTTTTTTCTGCACAGATGCATTTTTTCTCCTGCGGCGGTGCGAACCGGTATGTTCCTGTATATCCGCTGCAGTTCCGCCGGTCCCGCCTCTCTCTTCTAACGATGCAGTCCCGCTTTTATTCGATCCAACGTCCTCTTCGCCCTTATCGGCATTTTCTTTCTGTTTTTTTTCTTCCAGCAGAACGGAATGCTCTGTTTCCCGGAGGATAGCCCTTTCTATTCCCTGAAAGTCTGCCTCCCGAGATCCCGTCTGTTCCGCTTCCGCAAATTTCTTATCTGCCGTTTGCTGCATCTCAGGCCTTTTTTCTCCGATATCCTCCGTCGTCTGTGTCTCCGCCCGATCCGGCATGGCAACATCAGGATTTTTCTCAGACTGCTCCCGTATCCGCTCATCCCCGGAAATATCGGAATGCTCCCCTGACATTTCTATCACCTGTTTATTTTCATCCGTATATAAGTCTCCCGTTTGTGCACTCTCCGCAGCATCCGGATGGGTTTTTCCCGGGTCCTCCTGTTCTGCCCGTTCTGATGCCCCGCTTTTTACAGCTTCTCCCTGTTCCGGTTTCTGAAAATCCCGTGATTCCGAAATATTTTTTTCTTCTTCCGGTTTCTGCTCTGCATTGCCTGCAGCATCTGTCTTCCAGAAACCCGGCGTTTCCGCAAACATCTCCTCTTTCGTCAGAAATGGCCTTTCCGTTCCTCTGTCTTCGGAACCCGCCCCCGAAAATTCTTTTATATGATTTTCCGGTTTCTTCCCCTGTTCACCGTTTTGTCCGAATTTTATTATCATAATAACCCTTTATCCTTAATTGCATATTCCTCTTTCCGTCTTAGCATAACACATTTTTTCTTATTGGGGGAGTATTATTTTTTGTCCCGGATAGATAATGTCATCTTTTGTAATGCCGTTGGCTGCACAAATGTCCTGAAGCCGCCGAAGACTTCCATAATATTCTTCGCAGATTCTGGTCAGTGTATCACCCTGCCGGATAGTATACTCTATTTCTGCCCCAGCCGCCGTCTCCTGGGTTTCTTCCGGGGAAGAAGTCTCCTGGGACTCCGGCGCATCTGATGCTGAAGATGCTGAAACTGTATTCGAAGAAGTATTCTCTCCGCTCTCAGAAGACTGCGGGATGGCAGCCGGCGTTGGCAATGTGCTCTGGCTGTCTGTTTCATCGGGCATATCTTCCTCCTGCGTTCCCTCGCTCACCGCCTGAACTGAAGTTCCATTAACCGGCACACTTTCCGGTTTTTCCGTTTCCTGTCCGGAATTTACCGAAAATCTCGAAAAAATATCCTGAAGCCCTTCTAATCCGCCTGCATACGAAAGGGCCATAACCAGAGAGGCTGCAGCTACACAGGCTGTCACGCCGTAAAGCAGCGAGTGACCGCTTTTAGCTGCTTTTTCTTCCTGCTTTTTTTCCACCAGCTTCCGGAAATTTCTGACTGCCTGATCGGATACTGTATTCTGGTCCTCCGCCGGGCCGTTCGCATTTTTTTCTATCATATAGTTCTGCATGGCTTCATTTTTTTCATAATAAATATAAAAACCGCTTTCACGTTTCAGTCTGCCGCTGTCGTATGAAAAAAATGCCTCTTCTCTCTCTGTGGGTTCTATCAGGAACAGAACTTTATCGTTCCCTCCGAAATGGTTCAGATGTGCTCTTAAAATGACTTCGTTGATTTCCATGGAATGCTCCGGCAGGCTCAAAAACCATCCCAGAATTTCCTGGTTCTGAAAGTGCTGCTGCATAGATTCGTGAATCCCGCTCCAGACCTTATCATTGAAACGGATATGTTCTGAAGATACTTCCATGTTCTCAATCTCCAGTACACTTCGGATAAAGAGGTATGAAGTACCTTCCAGCCAGTTATACCGTCCCAGCAGAATTCCAGCTTTGCCGTTTCCATGGTTCTTCTCTTCTAACTGCCGCAAAAATGTGTAGGCATAATCCTCCATGTATATCCTCCGGCTGCCTTTACACTCCCCGATTTGTCTGATGTTCCTGGGAAGATGAAACAAGCCTTCATTGCCGCTGGCTTCTTTCTTCTCTTCCTTATAAACAATTTCAATCATACAATCACCCCTTTAGCCCTACCATAGCATATCCTTTTCGCAAATTTTAGCAGATTCTGCTCCTGACCCGGCAGTTTTATACGACATGTTCCGCAATTTTATCTGTCTCCGCCCGGAGCATCCACAGATTTTTTCCTTCCATCCCCACTGCCCGGGTATATAAAATCTGTTTTCGGAATATCCTATAGGGGAAAGGACAATCCCTAAAGGAAGGTAGTTTCATGCTCAAAATGAGAAAAAGAAAAATTTCGTATATTAATGCCAGCCATCCGGCGGCCAGCGAAATTCTGGCCCGCCGGTTTCTGCGCTGTCTGCACAGAGTCTCCGCGGGCCAGAAGGATCTGATCTTCCTCTGCATCGGCAGCGACCGAATCACCGGCGACAGTCTTGGTCCCCTGATCGGCCGTGAGCTGGCCCGCCACAACGCCGGAGCATTTCACGTCTACGGCACTCTGGATAATCCGGTACACGCCATGAACTTAAAAGACTGCCTGACAGAAATTGCATCCGACTATCCCTCCGCTCTCATTGTGGCTGTTGACGCTTCACTGGGCTGCACCCGTCATCAGCACCATATAACCGTAGGCTGCGGCTCCATTCAACCGGGCGCCGGCGCCGGAAAGCAACTGCCTGTGGTAGGGGATCTTTTCATCACCGGCATTGTCAGCAGCTTCGAAAATTTCTCCCATCTGCAGCTTCAGACTCTGGAATTTGCTCCTGTTCTCCGCCTGGCGGATACTATTTCCCGTGGAATTCTGATGGCAGCAGACAGCATGAGAAAGAGCCGCCCTGTAATGGGCGGCTCCTTCCTGGCGTCTCAAGATTTAACAGTTTTTTAATTAGTTCTTATATCAAAACCATTTTTTGATGCTTTCATATACGCCTTTGCCATCCAGGCCGTATTTCTCCAGCAGCTTTGCAGCCGGTCCGGATTCTCCAAATACATCCTGAACGCCTATCTTCAGCACTGGCACGGGTGCTTTGGCGCAGAGAGCATCGCAGACAGCGCTCCCAAGCCCTCCGATCACGGAATGCTCTTCCACCGTCACAACCTTTCCGGTTTCCTTGGCAGCTGCAACAATCAGCTCCTCGTCCAGAGGCTTGATGGTGTGGATATTGATAACTTTTGCCTGGATTCCGTCAGCCGCAAGACTTTCAGCAGCCTCTAAAGCAGAGGAAACCATCAGGCCCGTGGCAACAATGGTCAGGTCCTTGCCTTCCCGAAGCACCACGCCCTTGCCCAGCTCAAACTTATAATCCGGTCTGTCGTTGATAACCGGAGCAGCCAGACGGCCGAGTCTGAGATATACCGGGCCCTGATACTCATAAGCAGCCTTCACAGCCGCTTTAGTCTCCACATCATCCGCCGGGCTGATTACAACCATCCCGGGAATGGCGCGCATCAGAGCGATGTCTTCATTACACTGATGGGTAGCGCCATCTTCTCCTACAGAAATCCCTGCATGAGTGGCGCCGATTTTTACATTCAGATGCGGATATCCGATCGCATTTCTCACCTGCTCAAAAGCACGTCCTGCCGCAAACATGGCGAAAGTGCTGGCAAACGGCACTTTTCCCGTTGTAGCAATTCCTGCTGCAATCCCCATCATATTGCATTCCGCAATACCGCAGTCGATATGCCGCTCCGGAAATTCTTTCTTAAACACTCCTGTTTTGGTCGCTTCAGCCAGATCCGCATCCAGAACCACTACGTCAGCATGTTCTCTGCCCAATTCTGCCAGCGCGTTTCCATAACTTTCTCTGGTAGCAATTTTCTTTACTTCTGACATAATGCTTCACCTGCTTTCCTGAGTTCTTCCATCGCGACAGCGTACTGCTCGTCATTGGGAGCTTTTCCATGCCAGCCCACATTATTTTCCATGAAAGATACGCCCTTGCCCTTCACAGTCTTGGCAATAATCGCCACCGGCATTCCCTTTACGCTTTTTGCTTCGTCAAACGCAGCGCGGAGCTGTTCAAAATCATTTCCGTCCGCCACATTGATCACATGGAAATTGAAGGCTTCGAATTTTTTATCAATGGGATAGGGAGAACATACTTCCGCTACCGGCCCGTCAATCTGAAGGCCGTTATTATCTACAATCACAACCAGGTTGTCCAGCTTTCTGGCTCCCGCGAACATGGCGGCCTCCCAGACCTGTCCTTCCTGAATCTCACCGTCTCCCAGCAGGGTATATACGCGGTAATGCTCACCATACAGCTTGGCTGACAGAGCCATGCCGACAGCCGCGGAAATTCCCTGCCCCAGAGAACCGCTGGACATATCAACGCCCGGAATATGTTTCATATCCGGATGGCCCTGCAAATAAGAACCCAGATGGCGGAGAGTCAGCAAATCTTCCTTCGGAAAATATCCTTTCTCAGCCAGTACAGAATACAGACCCGGCGCCGTATGGCCTTTGGACAGGACAAAACGGTCTCTGTCTGCCTTCTTGGGGTCTTTCGGATCGACATTCATCTCCTCAAAATAAAGGTATGTAAAAATCTCAGTGGCCGACAGCGAGCCGCCCGGATGTCCGGCCTTCGCGGCATGGACCGCCGATACAATATCGATGCGGACATCATTTGCAATCTTTTGAAGCTCTAATGTGGTCATCACACTTCTCCTTTTCTCGGAATTAATAGATGGACGCTTTTTATTCGCCAAATACAGCCTTGTAATCCGCCTGGAATTTCTCAATTCCGGCATCGGTCAGCGGATGCTTGGTCATCTGCTCGATCACCTTGTAAGGAACAGTCGCAATATCGGCACCTGCCAGAGCGCAGTCCGTCACATGGATCGGATTCCGGATACTGGCCGCGATAATCTGTGTATCAATATCTCCGGCAACCTGGAAGATTTCAGCGATTTCAGAAATCAGATCCGTGCCTCTCACGTTGATATCATCCAATCTGCCCAGGAACGGTGATACGTAAGTTGCTCCCGCACGCGCCGCCAGCAGCGCCTGGTTTGCCGTAAAAATCAGGGTCACATTCGTCTTAACGCCCTCGGAGGACAGAACCTTGACCGCTTTCAGGCCTTCTGCCGTCATGGGGATCTTCACAACCATGTTCGGATGAATCGCGGCGATCTCGCGTCCTTCACGGATCATGCCTTCTGCGTCTACCGTTGTAGCCTTTACCTCACCACTGATTGGACCATCAACGATGGAAGTGATTTCCTTGATAACCTCTGCAAAATCTCTCCCTTCCTTGGCGATCAGGGACGGATTTGTAGTAACGCCACAGATTACCCCCATGTCATTGGCTTTCCGAATATCATCCACATTCGCTGTGTCCAAAAAAAACTTCATGAGAATACCTCCCTAAAAAAAATTATTTTTGTTCTTACACTATTAAGTATATCTTTTTTTCAGACAAGGTCAAGTAAATCTTAAAAGAAATCTCAAAGTTCCACTCGCCCCTCCAGAGCCCGCAGAAGCGTCACCTCGTCTATATACTCCAGATCGCCTCCCACCGGAACGCCGCTGGCGATCCGGCTCACCCGAATGCCGGTGGGCTTGATCAGCTTGCTGATATACATGGCCGTAGTTTCTCCTTCCAGGCTGGAATTGGTGGCGATAATCACTTCCTCTACATCCCCCTGCAGACGCTGCATCAGTTCCTTTAACCGGATATCGTCGGGACCGATGCCCAGCATGGGCGAGATCGCCCCGTGGAGCACGTGATAAACCCCCTCATATTTCTCTGTTTTCTCATAGGCCGCCAGATCGCGGGAGTTTTCCACTACCATGATCTGCTTCTGGTTCCGGGAGGGATTGCTGCAGATAGGGCAGATTTCCCGATCTGTCAGCGTACAGCAGATCTTACAGTACCGGACGTTGGCCTTGGCTTCCTGTATGGATCCGGCCAGCCGCGCCACCTGATCGTCCGGCATATTAATAATATGAAAAGCCAGCCGCTGCGCCGATTTCGGCCCGATTCCCGGAAGCCTGCCCAGTTCTTCGATCAATTTGCTGATATGGCTGCTGTAATACTCCATCAGAGATTCAGGCCCCCCAGTCCTCCCAGACCGCCCGTCAGCCTGGACATGGCCGCCGTGGTTTCCTCTTCCACCTTACGGAGCGCTTCATTAACTGCCGCCATGATCAGATCCTCCAGCATTTCAATGTCATCCGGATCCACAACCTCTTCCTTCAGCTGTACCTTTGTTACTTCTCTTTTTCCGCTGACAGTCACTTCAACCACACCGCCGCCTGCTGTCGCTGTAAACTCCTTTTCCTCCAGAGCTTTCTGATTTTCTTCCATCTGGCGCTGCATTCTCTGCGCCTGCTTCATCAGATTATTCATGTTTCCCGGCATACCCATGCCGCCGGGAAATCCTCCTTTTCTTCCCATGTTTCCTGTCCTCCTTATATTGTTCGGCCGCACCTGTCAGCCGTCATTCATATTCCGATTCCGGATCATCCTCTATCTCCACCGGCATCTGTACTTCCTCCCGCAGAAGCTCCTCTACCGGAATCTCCGAAAGCCCGCGCCGGTTTCCTTCTCCGGCCAGCACAATCTCCACCTGGGCCGCCTTTCCGACCACTGTACGGATTGCTTCCTCCAGTTCCGCAATTTTCTCCGGCCGGTTGACATAGAGACATGCCGTCCGGTCCGATAATTCCACAAACAGTCTGGATTCTCCGGTATTCCCATCGTACTTGGGCACCGCCTCCTGCAGATAAATCTTCAGCGGCGGAGTCGTCTGATTTACAATTTTTCTCCACTGCTCCCGTATCCGTTTCAGGTCTTCAGGAGCTGCTTTCTGCACCGCAGGAGCTTCCGCCTCCGCAGGCTGCCGCGCCTGCTCCGTCATGTCCGCCCCTCTATGCGCTGCCCCACCTGCCTCCTGCACCGGTATGCCTCGCTCCATCTTTTCCTCCAGCGTCCGTATCCGCTCCAGAAGAGAGCTGCTGTCGTTCTCCATCTGCGGACGGCACAGCCGGATGAGCGCAATCTCCACCAGAATCCTCTTCTGAGAAGAATATCGAATCTGTCCCGACAAATCTGAAAAAATACGGATATACCGCATCAGAGCCGGAAGCTCCACCATAGTGCTTTCTTCTTTTAACTGACGAAGATTTTCCGTGGATACGTCCAGCACATCTTCCAGCTCGTCAGAGCTTTTCACCAGCAGCAGGTTCCGCAGATACCAGGTAAAATCATTGACAAACTGTCCCATTTCCCGGCCGCGGACTACCATTTCCTCCAGAATTCGAATACAGCCTGCGGCATCGCGGTCCAGAGCGCGCCGCAGCAGCCGGCTGAATACCTCTGTATCCACCGTCCCCAATACATCCAGGACTTTATCATAGGTCAGTTTCTGGCCCAGATAAAAAGCAATGCACTGGTCCAGAAGGCTTAAAGCATCCCGCATGGAGCCGTCCGCGGCTCTGGCCACATAGCGCACGGCCTTTTCTTCCGCCTCAACGCCCTCCCGTTCCATCAGCTCCTGCAGCCTTCCGGCTATGGTATCTATGGTAATCCGCCTGAAATCGTACCGCTGGCACCGTGACAGAATGGTTACCGGTATCTTGTTCACCTCTGTGGTAGCCAGAATGAAGATCACATATTCCGGCGGCTCCTCCAGGGTTTTGAGCAGGGCGTTGAAGGCGCCTGTGGAGAGCATATGCACCTCGTCAATGATATAGACCTTATACCTGCCCTGCGTGGGCCGGTAGGACACTTCCTCCCGAATCTCACGGATATTGTCCACGCCATTATTAGAAGCCGCGTCAATCTCAATTACATTGGTGGAAACGCCGTCCAGTATGGCCCGGCAGGCGGCGCACTCGTTGCAGGGACTTCCATCCTTCGGATTCTCACAGTTCACCGCCCGCGCCAGGATCTTCGCAATCGTCGTCTTTCCTGTACCTCTGGTGCCGCAGAAAAGATAAGCATGTCCGATCCGGCCGGCCTGTATCTGATTTTTTAATGTTGTCACAATGTGGTCCTGCCCCCGGACCTCTTCAAAGGTCGTCGGGCGGAATTTCCGGTACAGGGCCGTATAACTCATGAAATCGCTCCATTCTTCCGGGAAAGCCTGTCGGCAGCGGCGCGCCTTTCGGCACACCGCTGCCGGCTTTCTCTATATGCTGCCGCCACAGGCGGCATAAAATTCAACCGTTGTCAGTCTCCGAAACTGATTCCCATACGTTTTGCAGCAAGAACCTCCTGGGAATCCGGCTTCACCATCTTCAGCTTGCCGGCGCACTCCGCCAGCGGAACTTTCTTAATCTTTCCATTGACAATTCCCACCATATAGCCGTACTGTTCATCCATGATCAGCTGTGCCGCAGCGGAACCGATTCTGGTGGAAAGAACGCGGTCATAAGGACAGGGGCTTCCGCCTCTCTGCGTATGGCCGGGAACTGTCACACGGATCTCCATACCGGTCTGCTGTTCGATTTCCTCAGAAATCTTATAAGAAATGGACGGATACTTCTCCGCAATGTCCGCCAGTTTTTTCTTCTGCTCCTTTTTGGGCAGTTCTGCGATCTCTTTGGACATGGCCCCTTCTGCTACGGCCAGAATTGTAAAGCCGCTGCCACGGGCCGCGCGTTTGTTGATGGCATCCACGACTTTATTGATATCATATGGTATCTCCGGAATCAGAATGATATCCGCGCCGCCGGCAATCCCCGCGTACAGCGTAAGCCATCCCACCTTATGCCCCATGACCTCTACAATGAACACGCGGTTGTGAGAAGATGCTGTGGTATGAATACAGTCAATGGCATCTGTAGCGATGTTTACCGCACTGTAAAAGCCAAAGGTCATATCCGTTCCATAGATATCATTGTCAATCGTCTTTGGCAAATGGAGGATATTCAGTCCCTCCTCCCGCAAAAGGTTCGCGGTTTTCTGAGTTCCGTTTCCTCCCAGAATCACCAGGCAGTCCAGGCGCAGCTTATAATATGTCTGCTTCATGGCCTCTACCTTGTCCAGCCCTTTCTCATCCGGCACACGCATCAGCTTAAACGGCTGGCGGGATGTCCCCAGTATAGTGCCGCCTCTGGTCAGAATTCCGGAAAAATCCTTGCTGGAAAGCATCCGGTAATCTCCATAGATCAGGCCCTTGTAGCCGTTCATGAATCCATACACTTCAAGCTCGTCCACATTGTTTGCCAGCCCTTTCACCACGCCCCGCATGGTAGCGTTCAGTGCCTGACAGTCTCCGCCGCTGGTCAGTAATCCAATTCTCTTCATATCACAACCATCCTCTTCCTTGTAGATTCCGTTTCCGGTGTCGTCCAGTTTATTATAGCTTATTTTGCCGCATTCCACAAGAACAATTCCGGTTTGACGGGGAAGGTGCAGGTTAATACAACCCGAACGGAAAGGTACGCCTCTGTTTTTACGATTGCTGGTTTCGGGTCAAAGATAAACTAAACCCTGCCGCGATAAGTCTAAAACCGGGGGGCGGAAAGAGAAAACTCCTTCGTCGGACAGTTCTCTTTCCGCCCCCAACGACTTATCACGGCAGAGTAAGTTTATCTAATGACCCTCAAAGGCA
>DVJR01000100.1 GCA_018716575.1 Candidatus Scatomonas merdavium
ATATCGCCGTCCCCGTAAGCCGAATAGCCCTGTTTCTCATAGAAAGCCCGGGCCTGCTGCTGAGCATGGAGCACAACGGCAGTTCCGCCCTTTTGCCTGATTTCCCGCTCCGCGCCGGCTATCAGCTCCGCTCCCAGGCCCAGCCCGCGGTACTCCCTGCGGACGGCCAGGCGGCCCACCAGGTATTCCCCTTCCGCTTCTCCCGGAAACAGACGGCAGGTGCCCGCCGGGGCCCCGTCCACCAGCAGCAACAGATGCGTCGCTTTTCCGTCAGTCTCATCGAATTCGCAGGCAAACCCCTGCTCCCGCATAAAGACCTCCTCCCGGATCTTCGCAGCCTCCTTAGGCATAATATGATAAACAACGATTTTCGTTTCCAACTTTATTTCCTCCCATTCAAAAGTCTGATTTTTATTATAGCCCCTTCAGGAACAGCGTCAAGTCCGCAGATTTCCGCCAAAAAACCTCCCTCCGAGCCGTCTCCGGGAGTCACACTCCCGAAGGCAGTCCGAAAGGAGGCCCTGACGGAACTCTTTTCCGTTATTTCAGCAGATTCTCCACAACCTTTTCCAGGTTTTCCCGGATGGCGATGTGCTGCGGGCACACCTTCTCACATTTTCCGCATTTCACGCATTCATCCGCGCGCTTCAGGCCGTGGCCGCCCACCAGCCAGTTCTCCTGATGCAGGGCGCTGGCCTTGTCCTTATACAGCGTCAGATAGTTCATGGCCGTGAAGGAACCGGAAATGCCGATATGCTGCGGGCACACCTTCGCGCAGTAATTGCAGGTGGTGCAGGGGATCAGCGGAATCTTATTCAGCTCTTCCTGGGCTGCCTTCAGCGTCTCCTGCTCTTTATCCGAAAGACCGGAAAAGCCCTTCATGTAGGAAAGGTTATCCTTCATCTGCTCTACGTTGCTCATGCCGGACAGAACGGTGATGACACCCTCCAGTCCGGCGGCAAAACGAATCGCCCAGGATGCAGCCGAAGAATCCGGCTCCGCTTCTTTCAGAATTTTCACCACAGACTCCGGCGGATTCGCCAGCATTCCTCCCTTCACCGGCTCCATGATCGTAACCGGCTTTCCATGCTTCCTTGCCACCTCATAGCAGCGTCTGGACTGCACCGCCGGATTCTCCCAGTCGGCATAGTTGATCTGCAGCTGCACAAATTCCATCTCCGGATGAGCATTCAAGATCTCCTCCAGCTCCTCGGGCGTGGAATGGAAGGAAAATCCCACATGTCTGATCAGGCCGGCTTTCTTCTTTTCCTGCACCCAGTTCCACATATCGAAATCATCGAAATATTTCGTTCTGGACTCGCCCAGGTTATGCAGCAGATAAAAATCAAAATATCCCGCTCCCGTCTGCTTCAGGGATGTGTCGAACTGCGCGTATGCTTCCTCCTTCGTCTTGCAGTTAATCCATGCGGCGTTTTTGGTGGCCAGCTGGAAGCTCTCCCGGGGATAACGCTCCACCAGCGCCTGCCGGATGGCGTCCTCGGAGCCCGCATAGGCCCAGGCCGTATCAAAATAGGTAAATCCTGCTTCCATGAACAGATCCACCATCTGTTTTGTCTGTTCCACATCAATCGCGTCGCCCTTCTGCGGCAGCCGCATCAGGCCAAAGCCCAGTTTCTTAATGTTCTCACCCAGATAACTCATCACACATCCTCCTTGCTTACCATCCAGTCCTGAAACATCCCTGTCAGATATGCGTCGCAGAACTCCTGCGTCCGCGCTTTCAGGCTGTAATCTCCATCACTCATGCTCCAGCACAGCATCTGCCCGTACAGCAGATCCGTCAGCGTATGCGCCAGCTTTTCCGCCGGGGCGCCCTCTTTCAGCAGGCCGTTTCCGATTCCAAATCGGATCAGAGCTTCCGCGTCCGCCAGATCCGACGAAAGCTTCTCTCTGTCGGAGTTCTCACCCTCAGGCGCAGGCGCCACAACACTCTTTACCCAGCCCTGGGCCAGCTTCACGCCGCCCTGCTCGATATATCCTGAAAAATTGACCATATAATCCGTGAGCTTGGCCAGAAAGCCTCCCTCCGCCTGTTTCGCATTTTCCAGAAATTCGCCAAAAACCTGACGGCTCAGCTCAAATACAATGTCCTCCTTGCGCCGGAAATACGTGTAAAAAGTGCCCTTCGAAACGCCTGCCGCCTCTGTGATCTCTTCGACAGCGGTATTGTCCAGCCCCTTCTTACAGATAATCCTTTTCCCGGCTTCCAGAAGCTTCTTCCTGGTCTCCAGTGCCGCAATCTTCCGATTCGTCATTCGCCTTCACCTCCCGCCCGCTCCTTCGGAAATGCCGCCGGCCGCCCCGCAGCGGTCGTCTGCGGATCCTGCATCTGCTGTTAAAGCAACTATATCACAACTGTCAACCACAAGTCAATGACTCTCAGTCAATAAAATTTTTCTTTCTTCTCTGGCTGCGCCGGGGCGTGTGTGCTACAATAAGACTGACCTGAAAACGGGGTCAGCCGCAAACCGGGGCTGATCTGAAACAAATCTCGTAAAATCGGAAAAGGAGGCGCTCCATGAATACCAGCTTATCCGGACGGCCCCTGTCAGGCGCCGCGCTGAAACTGATCGCCTGCGGGGCCATGTTCGCTGACCACCTGGTGAAATCTCTGTCCA
>DVJR01000101.1 GCA_018716575.1 Candidatus Scatomonas merdavium
TTATAATACCTCATTCCCCGGCAAAATGCAAGCACTTTTTTTGTTTTTTTTGATTTTTTTCATTTGGCCATATTTCGCATTTTGAAAAATTTCCGGTGGGGCAGTTGACAGCCGGTCCAAGAGTGAGTACCCTGAAAGAGATTATGAAAATATTACCCACAGGGTACACCTCGTAAGACGAACAGGAAAGGAAGAAAGATATGCGTAAGGCTGTTTTTATGGATTATAACGGGACGATTATCCGGGAAGGCGGCAGGGAGATGGAGGAAATCATCTCCAGAATCTGCCGTCACAGCGACATTCACACGGTTCCGGAGGTGCTGGAATACTGGTACAGCAGGCTGGGGGCCATGGAGCGGAAATGCTATGGAGAAAATTTTATCTCAGAGGACGAGATCGTGACGGTGCTGCTGGAACAGTGCCGGGAGGAAATTCATCTGGAAGAAAATATGGAAGAGCTGCACGGGCTGTTCCGGGCGTACTGGGGAAATGCGCCGGTTTTTGAGGATGCGGAGGAATTTCTGAAGAAATGCACGCTGCCGGTCTATGTGCTGACCAACAACAGCGTGCCTTACGTGGAACGCTGTCTGGGCCGGAACGGGCTGCGGCCGGCGGGAATCATTACGGCGGATATGACCAGGGCCTACAAGCCGCACAGAGAGGTTTTTCTGGAGGCGCTGCGGGTCAGCGGATGCGGGCCGGATGAAGTGGTTCATGTGGGGGATTCCTGGGATTCGGACGTAAAAGGCGCGCAGTCCGCCGGCATCACCCCCGTTCTGCTGGACAGAAGGGGAAAATATGCCGAAGCGGACTGCGCGGTTGTCAGAAGCCTGACGGAGCTGCTGTCGCCGTCGGGAGAATTTCAGTTTCCGGAAAAGTAACCGTTCTGCTGTGCTGGCGAAGGGTCATTTCAGATAGGTCTGAAAGAAGCTCTCCAGTTTGTCGAAGGGAATGGCGTCCTTTCCGCCGCCGTCGTACAGGTCGGTGTGCACGGCGCCGGGAATGATCAGCAGTTCTTTGTTCTTGGTATAGGGATTGTCCTTCACCATAGCCGCATAGGCGTCCCGGCTGAAATAGCAGGAATGGGCCTTTTCTCCGTGCATGATCAGCACGGCGCTGCGGATTTCGTTGACGTACTGCAGAATCGGCTGGTTCATGAAGGACATGCAGCCGGTGACGTTCCAGCCGCCGTTGGAGTTCAGGGAACGGGCGTGGTAGCCCCGGCTGGTCTTGTAGTAATCATAGTAGTCTTTTACGAAGAACGGCGCATCCTCCGGAAGCGGGTCCACTACGCCGCCGCCCAGGGCGTAGCTGCCGTTTCGATAATCCTCGGTCCGCTGAGCGTTCAGGGCTTTGCGTTTGTCATAGCGGATATCCGCAGAATCCTCAGCGTCGAAGTATCCCTTTGCGTTTACCCTGGCCATATCATACATGGTGGAGGCCACGGTGGCTTTGATGCGGGTGTCCAGAGCCGCCGCATTTAAGGCCATGCCGCCCCAGCCGCAGATGCCGATGATGCCGATTCTGTCCGGGTCAGCCTGCCCGTGCAGGGACAGAAAATCCACGGCGGCCTGGAAATCCTCGGTATTGATATCAGGAGAGGCCATATACCGGGGCTCTCCGCCGCTTTCTCCGGTGAAGGAGGGATCGAAGGCGAGGGTCAGGAAGCCTCGTTCCGCCATGGTCTGGGCATAAAAGCCGGACGCCTGTTCCTTAACGGCGCCGAAGGGACCGCATACGGCGATGGCCGGGAGTTTTCCCACAGCATCTTTCGGCGCGTACAGATCGGCCGCCAGAGTGATGCCGTAACGGTTATGAAAGGTTACTTTGCTGTAATCTACTTTTTCGCTTCTGGGAAAGATTTTATCCCATTCTTCTGTCAGTATCAGTTTTTCTGTCAATGCCATGTTTCTGTTCCCATCCTTTCTTTTCAGCGGCAGAGCCCGGAGCAATGCGGGCTCCGGCGTTCTGCTTTTTCAGGCGATAAAGCAGATAGTCCAGAAGATCCACCTTCTTTTCGGAAGTATGAAGAAGGTCCAGAAGGGTTTGTTTCCGGCGCCGGAGGCGCAGAGTGGCCTGGCCGGTTTCGCCGGATGTTATCAGCTGTTCAATTTCTTCTGCCTCTTCCGGCCGGAATCCCAGCTCCAGAAGAACCGCGTTCCATTCCTCTGTCTCTCTGTTCTGCTTCATCGCTCTACCTCTTTTCAGTTCTATTATAGAAACTTCATCAGAAATTCGCTAATGGAAAATATTCAGATCATGATATGAATTTTTATCATATCATGCTATAATTGGAGAAGACAAATGAAACAGGAGATGATGAAAATGGAAATTCGCACGCTGCGTTACTTTCTGGAGACGGCCAGAGAGGAAAACATGTCCCGGGCGGCGGAACGGCTGCACGTATCCCAGTCCACCCTGTCCAAACAGCTGAAGGGCCTGGAGGAAGAGCTGGGGAAAAAACTGTTTCTCCGCCACAGCTTTTCCATTGAACTGACAGAAGAGGGGATGCTGCTGCGAAAGCGGGCGGAGGATCTGCTTTCCATGGCCGATAAGATATCGGAAGAATTTTCGGCCATGGATGACGTGATAGGCGGCAATATCTATTTCGGCTGTGCGGAATCCTGGCAGATCCGTTATCTGGCGGGAGCGATCCGGGAGTTTAAAAAACAGTATCCGGATTTTCATTACCATATTACCAGCGGGGATACGGAGCAGGTGGTGGAAAAGCTGGACAAAGGGCTTCTGGATTTTGCAGTGATTGTGGAAGAGCCGGATTATGAAAAATTTCACGCGCTGAAAATGCCGGAGGCGGACCGGTGGGGACTGGTCATGCCCGCCGGCTGCCCGCTGGCGGCGAAAGAACGGATTGTGTTTGAAGATCTGAAAGGCCTGCCTCTGTTCTGTTCGGGGCAGGGCTGGCGCTGCGACATCCCCCGCTGGTGCGGGGACCGGATCAATGAGCTGAAGCTGGAAGGCTCCTTCCGTCTGGCTTACAACGGGTCGGTGTTCGCCCGGGAAGGATTGGGCTATCTGCTGACCTTTGATCATCTGGTAGACGTCAGCGAGGGAAGCGGGCTGGTGTTCCGACCGCTGTATCCGGCGCTGGAGACGGAAATGTTTATCATCTGGAAAAAAAGACAGATCTTCACGCCCATTGCCGGGCGGTTTATCGAAGAACTGCGGAAACTGCCGGCTGTCGGAAGATGACCGCTACAGGGGGCCGGGCGGCGGAAAGGGAATGAGATAAAAATCATAGTGACATGAACATATGAGATCTGCTATAATCCTGTCTTTGACAGTTGTTGGAAGAAAAAATCGCTGTATCCCTTATATTTACTGGGCTGCAGCGATTTTTATCGTTGTTTCGAACTATAGTAATTTATTCCTTCCCTTTGCTTTTTTTCTGGATTGTTCTCATTTTACTCTTGGTTATGAATTGATAGTCCGT
>DVJR01000102.1 GCA_018716575.1 Candidatus Scatomonas merdavium
GCATATGATACAGGCTTTGTATATGGAAAAGAAACCTCTTATGCTTTGTAGACGGGAAAATAAATTTATTGACACAGTATACAAGCGCTGCCGCTATCGCCAGATACATAAGCCTGTAGCCTACAGCCGCACCGCCGCCGAGCGTTATGGACGCCATAGAAACGCCGCATGCGGTCGCAAATACCGACTGCACCCATTTGCCCGGGGCCGACATGTACAGACAGATTATCATCGCCGTAAAGAATACATACATTGCCGTCATCCCCGGCATTATCATATAGGCAGCATATGCGGGCAGGCATCCGACAAGGCTTCCGACAAGACGCGCCTGAACTCTTGTGACGCTGTCATCATACATCGGTTGTATGATGACGAATGCGTTGGCGGCAAGCCAATAGGAATGCTCGCTGTTTATCAAGTCCATAAATGCAAGGCAGAACGTCATGACGATCGACATTCTTAAGGCAAAACGCAGTTCAAACGAATTGAGCTCCAGATGATTTCGAAGGTTTTGCAGATAACGCTTCACCCTGAAGCGCTCTTTATGCGATGTGCCGCTCGTCATCTCTTTGAACGCCAGTATAATCAGTCGGAGCGTATTGTGGTAAAGCGCCCCGAAATGCCCGGTAAGACCGTCCCCCTCTTTAAACATGCGGCGCGCTTCCTCGATGAGCCGTTCGTTGTCGTCCCGGTTCATGGCGTTCGCCGCATGCTCTAAAAACGCCGTAAGCCGTTTCTGTCCGCCGACATTTTCCCGGTTTATCTCCGCATTACGTCTGTCGATGACATAATACGCAGCCCTTTGGAATATGAGTGCGAATATATAATACAGATGCTCGCCCCTTGCGTATGTGTGCATCAGATTATGCCCGCTGTATGACTTTTTGAACATGCTCCTCTCTATATCCCAGAGCATGTCTGCTTTGTTCGAACCGCTCGAAAGCAAAGAGGCTATTTCCCTCAGCCCCTGCCTGATGATCGAATCCTCTATTCCTTCGGACTTGAATCGCTGCATGATCAAAAGCGTAACCGCGAGGCACAGCGTAGCAAACGCCACTATCCCCATGACATACGGTATCTCGCCGCGTTCAAAAGGAACGAGCTGTATTAGCATAAACGTTATAATGCCCACAAGGTAGCCCTTCGGATTAAACGGCGACGAGCGCAGCAATATCCATATGAACGGAAAGAGCGCGTTGCAGGCGATACGAAGCCCGACATTCAGCGACGCGAGACACCCGAACGAGCACGCGACCATCTGTAATATCGCAAGTATCGCCACTTCAGGAACGGAGAGCCGTTTTTTCCAGTTAAAATCGAACGCCGCGCCCGTGAACGAAGCGATAATGCCGTATTTAGCGTTGAAAAGCAGCATCACGGCATAAAAAAGCGCAAGATAAAAAGCCGCTCTCGGCAGCCCCTCGCGCAATCTGTCCTTTATCACTTTTGCTCTGTCCATATCACTTTCCGCTCCTTACAAATATGGTTTTACTATACTCGAGCCGTCTGTATATTGCCAGATAAAAAATGCACAAACCGATTATTATAGTAGTAACTATTTTTTTGCAGGTATAAACCCGCATGTTAAGTGTTAATTTTTTATTGTTTTCGTGTTCGTTTGAAGGGGAAAGCAGTTGGGCATAAATGGTTGTACCTACTGGCGTGGTTGCGCCAATAGGAGCGACCGGTGTGCCCTGTGGGTATAATTTCGCTGACAATTTACAAACTAACATCATAAGAAACGGCTGACCGAACAGCGGCAGGCTTGTGCCATCCGTACCGTCTTGCGGGACGGATGGCATCTGTGCTATATTAAAGAACAGGAGTATACGGCGTATGGAAATGCTTCAGAACGGGTTGAACGTCATAGTAGAGGCGGCAATCCTTATTTTTGAGTGCGCAGGCGCGGGGGTTATTCTGGCCGCCGGCATCCGCGGGATTGCCGATTATACGCGGAAAAATCCGAGGATGCGGCTGAACCTGGCGAGAGGGCTGGCTACGGGGCTGGAATTCAAG
Source organism: Candidatus Scatomonas merdavium (assembly GCA_018716575.1). Lineage (GTDB taxonomy): Bacteria > Bacillota > Clostridia > Lachnospirales > Lachnospiraceae > Scatomonas > Scatomonas merdavium. The sequence continues at coordinate 2,017 of DVJR01000102.1, forward strand.
CTGGGAAGCGAGATTCTGCGGACCGTTACCGTCCGGGAAATGAGGGAACTGCTCTTTGTGGCAGGAATCATCGTACTGAGGACTGCTCTGACATTTTTGATACACTGGGAAATCAAAAACGAAGAAATGCAGGAAGAAAAGAAACGGGGATGAGATCAGAATGGATACGCACGAAATACTGGAAAAGGTAAAAGAGGGAACGCTTACTGTGGAAGAAGCGGAAGGCCTTTTCCGCAGACAGCCGTTTGAGGAAATGGAATTTGCAAAGGTAGACAGCCACAGAAAGATGCGTTCCGGTTTTGCAGAGGTGATTTACTGCAGCGGCAAGGCGGATCAGCATCTTCTGGAAATATTTGGAAGAATATACCGGGATGAAGGCGAGGTAATGGGTACGAGAGCGACAGAGGAGCAGTACTGTCTTCTGAAAGAACGATATCCGGCGACGCAGTATGATCCTCTTTCAAGGATTGTCCGGATTGAGAAGGAAGGGAAAAAAAGAGAGGGATTGATTGCCATATGTACGGCAGGAACAGCGGATATCCCGGTGGCCGAAGAAGCTGCACGGACGGCGGAGTTTTTCGGAAGCGCTGTGGAACGGGTGTACGATGTTGGAGTGTCCGGACTGCACCGGCTTCTCTCCAGGCTGGAAATGATCCAGAAGGCCAACTGCGTGGTGGCGGTTGCGGGTATGGAAGGAGCCTTGGCCAGCGTTCTGGGAGGAATGGTGGACAAGCCGGTGATCGCTGTTCCCACCTCTGTCGGCTACGGAGCCAATATGAACGGCCTGTCTGCGCTGCTGACGATGATTAATTCCTGCGCCAACGGAATTGCAGTGGTTAATATTGATAATGGCTACGGAGCGGGCTACATAGCGACTCAGATCAACCGGATGGGGGTAAAAGCCAATGGGTAAGACGATGTATCTGGAGTGCAGCACGGGAATCAGCGGCGATATGTTTGTGGCAGCGCTCCTTGATCTGGGGGCGGATCAGAAGGTTCTGGAAACAGCTCTGGAGAGTCTGCATACGAAGGGTGCGAGGATACGGATCAGCCGGGTGAACAAGGCCGGTCTGGACGCCTGCGATTTTGATGTGGTTCTGGATGAAGCCCATGAAAATCACGATCATGATATGGAGTATCTGTATGGAAGCGGGGCTGGCGGATATGCGCAGGAAGGGGGACATGATCATACGCATGAGCATGGCCATGACCACCACCATGAATATGGCTGCGGCCACGGTCATAAGCAGGCATGTATTCCTGACCACATGCACGAACATGGCTGCGGTCGCAGCAGCCATGAGCATCGGGGTATCAGCGAGGTAACGGAGATTCTGAAAAGCGGAAGGCTTACGGAACGGGCGGAAAGGCTGGCGGAGAAGATTTTCCGTATTCTGGCGGAAGCGGAGGGAAAGGCCCACGGTGTTTCGCCGGAGAAGGTGCATTTCCATGAGGTGGGAGCGCTGGATTCCATTCTGGACGTGGCTGCCGCAGCGGTCTGCATGGACAATCTGGACATTACGCAGGTGATCATTCCACAGATCAATGAAGGGCAGGGGCGGGTGCGATGCCAGCACGGCTTTCTGCCGGTGCCGGTTCCCGCAGTGGCAAATATCGCGGAGGCTTATAGGCTTCCTCTGCATATTATGGAGGAGCAGGGAGAATTTGTAACGCCCACGGGGGCGGCTATCGCGGCGGCCATTCGGACGGGAGACAGCCTGCCGCATAGGTTCCGGGTATTGAGAAGCGGTCTGGGAGCCGGCAAGAGAGCATACAGGAATCCCAGTATACTGAGGGCATTTCTGATCGAAGAGATCAGGGAGCCGGCGGAGGACTACATTTGCCGGCTGGAAAGCAATATTGACGACTGCACGGGAGAGGCGTTGGGCTACGCCATGGAGCGGCTGCTGGAAGCGGGAGCCAGAGACGTTCATTATACCCCCGTATTCATGAAGAAAAACAGGCCGGCTTATCAGCTCAATGTGATCTGCACTCCGGAAGACGCGCCCGCTATGGAAAAAATTATATTCGAAGAGACAACAACCATTGGCATTCGTCGGGCCTATATGGAGCGCACAGTGCTGGAGCGGGAAACAAAAACCGTTCGCACGCCCTATGGAGAGATTGCCGCAAAGGTCTGCGGCGTATCGGGCGCGGAACGCTGGTATCCCGAATACCGGGATGTGGCGGCGGCGGCGAAGGAAAATGGCGTCTCCTATCAGGAGGTATACCGGGCGGCGCTGGCAGCTTTCGGGAAGGAGGCGGAATGAAAGAGTACGGGCAGAAAAAGGAAGAACTGTTACGGATTCTGGGTAAAATGGGTTCTCAGGATCTGGCGGTGGCTTTTTCAGGCGGTGTGGACAGCAGCCTGCTGCTGAAGCTGGCCTGCGTGCAGGCGGCAAAGGGCGGGCGGAAGGTCTGGGCTGTGACGGTGCGCTCGGAGCTTCAGCCCCGGAAGGATCTGGAGATCGCGGCAGCCGTGGCGAAGGAGACCGGAGCAGATCACCGTATTCTGGAGGTTCGCGAACTGGAGACGGAGGGAATACGGAACAATTCCCGGGAACGGTGCTACCTCTGCAAAAAGCTGCTTTTCGGATGTATCCGGGATTTTGCTGCGGAGAGAGGAATTTCCGTTATTCTGGAGGGCACAAATGAAGATGATCTGCACGTGTACCGGCCCGGCATCCGGGCGCTGCGTGAGCTGGGCATTCGAAGTCCTCTGGCGGAAGCCGGATTTACGAAAAAAGAGGTAAGAAGGCTGGCCGGAGAATACGGGATTTCCGTGGCGGAGCGGCCTTCGGCCCCCTGTCTGGCAACGCGGTTTCCCTATGGGACGAAGCTGATTCCCGCGGAGCTTGAGAAAGCGGAGCTGGGTGAGAATTTTCTGCATGAGCAGGGATTTGGCACTGTGCGGATGCGGATACACGGAGATCTGGTCCGTCTGGAGGTGCCGCAGGATGAATTATTTCATCTGCTGGAGCGCAGGGAGACAGTGACGGAATATCTTCACCGATTGGGCTACCGGTATGTGGCGGCCGACCTGGAAGGTTTCCGGTCCGGCAGCATGGACGCGCCGGCGAAAGGGACGGAAAGCTGATGATTATCCGGAATGCGTATGTTTTCACGGAAAAACAGACTTTTGAAAAACGGAATGTTTTATAGACGGGGATCGGTTTGCGACAACGGCAGACGGTACGGAGATTGTAGACGGGAGCGGCTGCTATGCCATTCCGGGGCTGATCGACAGCCATTTTCACGGCTGCATGGCGGATCTCGTACTGCTGGAGCGGAGGACACTGGCGCTGCGGCGTGTATTTCTGGCAGGAAAGCCTGTTCCGGTTGAGAAGCCTACTCCGGCAGAGAGACCGGACGGAAGGTAACTCTGTCCTGACCTGCTTGTCAGAACCGGTCTTTCGGGAGTATAATGAAAAGAAAATGCCGCGGTAAGGGAAATCCGGAACCGTGCGGAAAAAGGAGAATGACAATGGCAAAAGAGATTATCAGCACAGATCAGGCGCCTGCAGCGATCGGGCCCTACGTACAGGCCGTGAAAAGCCACGGTATTTTATTTGTTTCCGGGCAGCTGGGATTTGATATGTCCGATGGCAGCATTCCGGAGACAGTAGAGAAGCAGGCGGAAAATTCCCTGAAGAATCTGGAGTCTATTCTGAAGGCGGCCGGTTCCGATAAGACGAAGATATTAAAGACGACGATCTTTCTGACGGATATGGAAGATTTCGGAAAGGTAAATGAAGTGTACGGCGTTTTCTTTGAGGGTCAGAATCCTGCCCGCTCCTGTGTGGCGGTAAAGGAACTGCCGAAAGCGGCGAAGGTGGAAATCGAATGTATGGCCGAGGCTGAATAAAAGAAGCGCCGGCAGCGGGAATCTGCTGCCGGCGCTTTCTTCCATTCATTTGGGAAAGCCTTATCAGCTTTCCACAACCTCCAGGACATCCATGGGGCAGGCCTTCGCGCAGATGCCGCAGGCGATGCATTTGGATGCGGTGGGGCTGTCCTCTGCCTTGACCATGATGTGGAAGGGGCAGGCCTCTACACATTTGCCGCAGCCGGTGCAGAGCTTTTTGTTCACCATGTAAACGCCCTTGGCGTTCTGGGTGATGGCTCCGGCCTCGCAGGCCTCGGCGCATTTGCCGCACTGTACGCAGACCATGGGTTTGGGCTCGCCCTTCTTCTCAATGATTTCCAGGCAGGCTTTTCCGGGATCTGCTACTTTGTAAAATGCTTCTGCGCATGCGTTGACGCACGCCAGACATGCCATACAGGTGGCGTCCTTTTTCGCTTTCAGTTTCTTCATCTGAAAAATCCTCCTCAAATGTTTTACCCACACCTATCATAACAGATTTTTGTCGAAAAGTATACAGAGAGAAAGCAGGATTTTTTTCTTCCCTTCCGACATCCTCTGTGCTATAATACCCGTATGGAAGCATAGCTCAGCTGGGATGAGCGCTCGCCTGACTAGCGGGAGGCCATGGGTTCGAGCCCCATTGCTTCCATCAAAAAACGGAGATGTCCATTTCGGCATCTCCGCTTTTTCGATTTCCTGT
>DVJR01000103.1 GCA_018716575.1 Candidatus Scatomonas merdavium
TGCTGACTCCAGTCAATCTCTGTCACCTCGATGTCATATTCACTGACCTTTCCATCCGCGCTGCACAGCACCGTAGCCGGCCCCGGCTCTACCTCCTGCTTCCAGCCGATTTCCACTGTCTTCAGCGGCAGAGCTTCCACAGCTTCTCCATACAGCTTTCCGTATATTCCCACCCGGGAATTATCCGTGATTTCTCCAATCTGATCTCCCGGATAGTAGTGAATCACACCCTGAAGCTCTCCGGGGCTTCCGTCCTGGCCTTTTACCACAGACAAAATATCCGCCTGATAAAGTTCTCCGGCACCCACCTGCAGGATTTCTCCCACATCCACATCGCTGATTCCATGGCCGAGGGCACCAAAGCTGCCGTCCGCTTCCACATAGGTCATAGTTCCTATGCCCTGTATATTATCCCGGACCCAGATGCCCAGCTTGTAGGCGCCGCTGCTGTCCAGTACAGGCGTCAGCTGCAGCTCCACAGGCTCTCCATGGCGCATCACATCCAGTACCATGGGTTTTCCCTGACTCTCCGCGACCTGTCTGATCAGCTGATTTTTGTTTTCCAGCGTTCTGCCGTCTACCTCCTGAATATAATCTCCCGGCTGTACGATATTGTCCGCAGGCGCGGACTTCTGTCCATCCATGGTCTGAATCTCTCCCGCGTCAATAATCAGAACGCCTTCCGTTTCCATATAAATTCCCACCGGAGCGCCGCACACCCGGACTCTCGGGCGTCCCGTTTCCCCGGTTTCCGCCGCCATTACGCTGCGCGTGCTGCATTCTATCTGATATACATTCCGACCGGCCGCTTCTCCGGACGCTTCCAGATGGCGGCAGCCGTACACGCCTCCTCCCAGCAGGGCCAGAACAAGCGCAATCAGCAGAAAACGCCTGTATCTGCGTTTTCTTTCTGTCACCGCCCTCACATCCTTCCTGTGCACAGGCCATGCCGGAGACGTACCGTTTCCGCAGCCGTCCTGTTTTCCGGCACAGCCTCCTCATTCTCCGGCATCAAAAAAGGATATGCTGATTTTGCATATCCTTTTTTAATGCCCATTCTAGTATGTGATAATTCTTCTTATTTCAACCGGGAAGATTTTTGCTGAGCAGCCAATTCTTTCATTTCTTTTGCATTCTCATATACCGCATGCGTAATTTCGGCGCCGCCCAGAATCCGGGCCAGTTCTTCTACAGATTCCTTCGCCGACAGCCTGCGGATTTTCGTGGAGGTTTCCTGATTTTCCACTTCTTTCCTTATTTCAAAATGCTCATCGGCCATAGCCGCAATCTGTGCCAGATGAGTGATGCAAATTACCTGCCGGTTTCTTCCGATGGCAGCCATTTTCTCTGATACCTTCTGAGCCGTCCTTCCGCTGATGCCCGTATCAATCTCATCGAAGATCAGCGTCTCGGTATCATCCCGATCTGCCAGAAGCGCCTTGATCGCCAGCATAATCCGGGACAGTTCGCCGCCGGAAACCACTTTTGCCAGCGGCTTCACCGGTTCCCCCGGATTAGTGGAAATCAGAAATTCAACCGCATCCCATCCGTTTCCCGAATATCGATCTGTTCTCTGAAAATCGATCCAGAAATTTACATCCGGAAAATTAAGATCCTTTAAGCCTTCCAGAATCCGCTGCGCCAGCTCCTTTCCATAGTGTTTCCGTTTTTCCGAAAGATTATAAGACATTTCCTCCAGCGTCTCTTCTGCCTTCCGGCATTGCTTCTGCAGCTTTTCTTTTTCCGTTTCAAAATTCCGGAGCTTCTCCAGCTTCATTTTCTGTCGTTCCAGATATTCCAGGACTTCAGTCACCGTGCTTCCGTATTTTGATTTCAGATGATTCAGAAGATCCAGCCTCTTTTCCGTCTCGGAAAACTCTTCCTCCGAAAATGTAAAATCCTCCAGATAAGAAGACACGCTCCGGTTAAAATCATTCAGCAGATTTTCCGCATCCGAAAGGGCGTCCGCCATTCCCTGCAGTTCCTCATCCAGCGCGGATACCTCCGCCATCTCCTTTAAAGCTCTTCCCGTCAGGTCCCCGGCTCCCTCTTCATATCCTGTGAGGCGGTGCACCTGATTCAGCGTCTCTGCGATCTTCCGGCTGTTGGCCATCCGGCGGTAACGGCGTTCCAGCTCTTCCTCCTCGCCCGGCGTCAGAGTCGCTTCTTCTATCTCCCGGATTTCAAATTCCAGAAAAGAAAGCTCCCTGGCCCGTTCCTCCTCATTCATCTCATAAGCTTCCAGCTCCTTCCGGACGCCTCTGTACTCCCGGTAAGCCGCGCTTACCGAAGCGGCCAGCGGCCTTATTTCCTCTTTCCCATAGGCGTCCAGGATCTCCAGCTGCCTGTTGGGATAGAGCAGGGACTGATGCTCATGCTGGCCGTGAATATCCAGTAAAAGCCCGGCGATCTCCCGTATGCCGGAGGCGGTGCAGGTCTCGCCGTTTATCCGGCTGATGCTGCGCCCGTCCCGTATCTTCCGGGTGATGATGAGCTGGCCGTTCTCCGGCTCGGCCCCCAGCTCCTGAAGCTTTCTCTGTGTTTCCGGATTCTCGATCTGGAATACCAGCTCTACCAGACAGGAGGATTCTCCCTCCCGTATAAGATCCTTCGTCATTTTCTTGCCCAGGGCCAGATTAATGGAACCGATCAGAATAGACTTCCCCGCTCCTGTCTCTCCGGTCAGAATATTCAGTCCGGGTCCGAATTCCACATCTGCCTCGTCTATCAGGGCCAGGTTTTTTACATGAAGATTTGTCAGCATTTCACTTCCTCTTTCTGTACTTCTTCATAAGCCCGCCTGCAGCCTGCCGGCCGGGCGTTCTATGCAGACACGTTTTCTCCTCAGAACGTATCCAGCATTTTTTTCAGCTTGTCCATGACACGCAGCGCTTCCTCTCTGCTGTGAATCGCACACATGATTGTATTATCTCCGGCGATACAGCCCACAATCTCGCTCCAGTCCAGCTCATCCAGCGCCGCCGCGGCAGCCATGGCCATGCCAGACGCTGTCCTGACTACCAGAATGTTGCCCGCCACATCCATGGACACAAAAGCATCCTTCAGCACCCGCACATATTTCTCGGAAATTTTCTGCTCCGGATTCCTGGTAACGGCGTAATGGAGCTTTCCGTTCGTTCCCTGGACCTTAATCAGCTTCAGCTCTCTGATGTCTCGGGATACCGTTGCCTGGGTTACGGAAAAACCGCTCTCATTCAGGCGTGACGCCAGCTCCTCCTGCGTTTCAATATCATACTGATGAATCAGTTTTATAATCCGTTCATGTCTCGCTATTTTCATCCGGCCCTTCCTTCCTGCTGCTTCTCTTTCTTAAACATTGCTCATTTTTCTGCTCAGAGTTTCCAGAAAGCTGCTATTATGAATCTTCACAATCAATGTATCCTTCTGCGAACGGCTGATTTCCACCCGGTCGCCCGTCACCATGGGCACCCTGGTGTCCCCGTCAAAATAGACAACTGCCTGCTCCACCTTCTCATCCCTGCCCGGACCGATCTTTACCGTAATTTCATTTTCAGGCGGAAGTATAATGCTCCGGCTGTTCAGAGTATGAGGAGCCAGCGGCGTCATGACGAACAGCGATGCTGCCGGCGATACGATAGGCCCTCCCGCCGACAGGCTATAGCCGGTGGAACCTGTGGGCGTTGAAAGAATGATCCCGTCCGCCCGGTAGGTATTGAGATAGGCTCCGTTGACGTAGTTATCCAGCTGTATCACCCGCAGCCCGTCCTCCCTGCTGATGACGATGTCGTTCAGGGCGATATCTTCATCCAGCAGCTCGTCTCCCCGGTACACCCGTCCCTGCAGCATCATCCTGGGTTCGATTTCATACTTTCCCGACATGAGGCAGTCCAGCGCCGGATACACGGACTGCGTGTCGATTTCCGCCAGATAGCCCAGCGTTCCCAGATTGATGCCCAGCAGCGGGATCTGCCGGTTCACCACGTCTCGGGCCGCCTGCAGCAGCGTCCCGTCCCCGCCCAGCACAATCACGCAGTCGATATCCTCCGGAATCATGGCCGGATCCGTGCTCCGGCTGTATTTTCCCTCGCCGCTTAAAAAATCCTCTCGCAGAAAGCATTCTTTTCCATGGCTCCGCAGATAGGCAGCCGCCTGTTCCGTAATGAACAGATCCTTATCTTTAATCCGGTTCGTAATAATATAGAAGCGATTCATCCTTGTACGTTCCTTTCAGGAGCCGGATTTCCGGTCCAGTGTCTCATGAGCGTCTTTCACAACGCCGTCAATCATCTCTCTCCAGCCGGCGCTCACAGAGCTTTCATCTGCTGCGCCCTCCGGCGCGCCGTCCTTCTGCAGATGCAGCAGGTATTCAATATTCCCTTCAGGTCCCTTGACGGGAGAATAATCCAGATGAAGCAGCTGAAAACCTGCCGTGACGGCGAACTCCATTACCTGATAAATCACTTCCCGATGCACCGCCGGATCACGTACCACGCCTTTCTTCCCCACCTTCTCACGCCCTGCTTCAAACTGAGGCTTAATCAGGCATACCACTTCACCGCTATCCTGCAGCAGCTCCCGGACCGCCGGCAGCACTTTGGAAAGGGAAATAAAGGATACATCTATGGATACGAAGGAGGGCGCTTCCTGTATGTCCTCCGGCGTCACATAGCGGATATTGGTCCGCTCCATGCAGACGACCCGCTCATCATTCCGCAGCTTCCAGTCCAGCTGGCCATGCCCCACATCAACGGCATAAACCTTTGCCGCCCCGTTCTGAAGCATGCAGTCTGTAAATCCTCCGGTGGAGCTTCCCACATCCATGCAGATACGCCCCTCCAGCTTCAGGCCGAAGGCATCCACTGCCTTCGCCAGCTTCAGACCGCCCCGGCTCACATAGGGGATCGGATTGCCCTTCACTATTATACTCACAGTATCCGGAAACATGCTTCCCGGTTTATCCTCTCTCTGTCCGTCCACCAGCACTTCGCCGGCCATGATGACAGCTCTGGCCTTCTCCCTGGAAGGCGCAAGCCCCAGACGGACCATCATAACATCCAGTCTTTCTTTCATCCTCAATCTTCCTGTCCGGCTTCTTCCTGCTGATCTTCTCCGGCAGGCTCCGCCTTTTCTTCCTTATTCGCTGCCGGCGACTCTCCTCCGGCTTTTTCCTGCTCTGCCGTGACTGACATTCCCAGCTCTTCCTGCACCCGGCGGGCAATGGATTCCGCATCCAGGCCAAGCCTCTTCCTCTGACCCTCCACGCTGCCATGCCTCACAAAACAGTCCGGCACAGCCGCAATGCTGACATGCACCGGCAGCCCTTCCTGCTCCGCAAAATCCAGCACCTGCTGCCCGAAACCGCCGTTTTCCACGTTTTCCTCCATTGTCACAAACAGATCATGATCCTTCGCCAGCTCCCGCAGCAGTTCTCTGTCAAAAGGTTTCACAAACCGCATATTCACAAGCGTTACTTCAACGCCCTGCTTCTTCAGAAGCTCCGCCGCCTCTTCTGCAATCTTTACCATAACGCCCACAGCCAGAAGGGCTGCCCTGCTTCCCCGGCGAATGACCTCCGCCTTGCCCTTTTCTATCGGCGCGCGAAACTCCTCCAGCCCTGTATATGCCTCTCCCCTGGGATAGCGAATGGCTATCGGACCTTCGCCATGGACAGCAAATTTCATCATATCGGAAAGCTCCCATTTATTTTTGGGGGCAAGAATCGTCATGCCCGGCATCATGGACAAATAGGACAGATCAAAACAGCCCTGATGAGTTTTTCCATCAGCCCCTACCAGACCGGCTCTGTCTATGGCCAGTACCACATGGAGTCCCTGCATGCAGACATCATGCAGCAGCTGATCGTATGCACGCTGCAGAAAAGAAGAATAGATAGCAACCACCGGCACCAGACCTCCCAGAGCCAGGCCGGCTGCGAAGGTCACTGCATGCTCTTCGGCAATTCCCACATCGAAAAAACGCTTTGGAAACATATTTGCAAAACGTTTCAGACCGGTTCCTTCAGCCATGGAAGCCGTTACAGCCACCACATCCGGCTCCCGGTCGCCCATCTTCCGCATAACCGTAGAAAAAATATCTGTATACGTGGGCTTGGTACGCTTTACCGGAAGGCCCGTCTCTATCTGGAAGGACGCTGTCCCGTGAAATCTGGACGGATGGCGCATGGCCGGTTCATATCCTCTGCCTTTTTCCGTTATCACATGAACCAGAACCGGCCCTTCGAACCGCTTCGCTTCTGCCAGCACACGGATCAGCTGCCGGATGTTGTGGCCGTTTACCGGCCCCAAATAAGTCAGCCCCATATTTTCAAAAAGCATTCCCGGAATGATCATCTGCTTGATGCCGCTCTTGGTCTTCCGTATGGTATTGATCAGGCTTGGTCCGATGCCCGGTATCTTCTCCAGCGCGGAGGAAACGCCCATTTTAAAGCCTGTATAGGCCGAGGACGTGCGGATATCGCCCAGATAGTCGGAGATGCCGCCCACATTGCGGGAAATGGACATCTCATTGTCGTTGAGGACGATTACAAAATTTGTTTTCAGTTCTGCCGCATTGTTCATGGCTTCATAAGCCATGCCTCCTGTCAGAGCTCCGTCTCCTATAACGGATACCACTGAATAATTCTGCTTCTTCAGATCCCGGGCCTTCACATACCCGAGTCCCGCGGAAATAGATGTGGAGCTGTGACCCGTATCAAAGCTGTCACAGCGGCTCTCCTCCCTGCGCGGAAAGCCGCTGATGCCGCCTTCCTGACGCAGGCCCTCGAACAGCTCCTTCCGCCCTGTCAGTATCTTATGCGTATAAGCCTGATGTCCCACGTCCCAGATAATTTTATCTTTCGGCAGATGGTACACCCGGTGCAGAGCAATGGTCAGCTCCACCACGCCCAGATTGGACGCCAGATGCCCTCCTGTCCGGCTCAGGGAACGTATCAGAAATTCCCGGATTTCTTCTGCCAGCTCCGGCAGGCTCTCGGCAGGAATTTTTCGGATATCATTCGGTTTATTTATCTTTTCCAACATAGCAATCAGTCCTTACTTTTTACGAAAAGCCAGATATTTCAGCAGACTGCGCAGGAACTCCCGGTCACCGGTCAGACTTTCCAGCAGGCACACCGCCTCGTCTGTCAGTTCCTGCACCCGCCGCGACGCTCCTTCTACACCCAGCAGCGTCACATAGGTAGTCTTGTGATTTTTCTCATCGGAAAACACCGGTTTTCCCAGCTCTTCCTCCGTACTTGTCACATCCAGTATATCGTCCTGTATCTGAAAAGCCAGTCCCGCCCTGGAACCGATCTGTTCCATACAGGAGACAGTTCCTCTGTCCGCACCGGCCAGTATCGCTCCGATCATCAGAGAAGCTTCCAGAAGTGCCGAAGTCTTGTGAAGGTAAATAGCATCCAGCTCTTCCCGGCTTAAAACAGCCGTTTCGTTCTTTTCATTTTCCACATCCACGCTCTGTCCGCCCAGCATCCCGTATATACCTGTCTTTTTCGCCAGGACAGACAGCGCCCGAACCGTCCGCTCCCTGTCATCCGGATGCAGAAACGCCTGCAGCGCCGTCTCATAGGCGTAGTTCAGCAGTCCGTCTCCACTGAGAACCCCCAGGGCCTCTCCGTATACGGCATGGGTCGTCTTCCGGCCCCGCCGGTAGAGATCGTTGTCTATGGCCGGCAGATCGTCATGGATCAGGGAGTGGGTGTGAATCATCTCAATAGCCGCCATAAACGGCTCAATTACAGCTTTCGTCCCTCCAAGCATCCGGTAGCTCTCCGCCATCATAACAGGCCGGAGTCTCTTGCCGCCTGCCGTCATGCTGTAATTCATGGCTTCTGTGATTTTTCTCTGAAATCCCGCCGCCTCAGGCAGGAAACAGCGGATGACTTCCTCCGCCCGCTCCGCTTTCACTCTTAATTCTTCTTCAAAATTCACTGATCTCACCATCACTGTTTATCTGGAGCATTTTCTTCTCCACCGTATCAATTCTGGCGCTGCATTCCTTCAGCAGCTCCATGCCTTCTTTATATATCTGAAAGGATTCCTCCAGCGGGACGCTGCCCGTCTCCAGGCGTTCTACCAGCCCGTCCAGCTGTGCAAACGCCTCTTCCAGCGTCAGCTCCCTCTCTTTGCCTTCTCCTGCCTCAGTCACCGCTCTCACCTCGCCTTCTCTCTTCCGCGCCCGTCACCGTACTGCGTATGCTTCCGTCCGTCACCCGGATGATCAGGCCGTCTCCAGTTTTTACCTGCCGGATGCTTGTCACCGCGCGGCCTTCCCGGTCCTCCACATAGGAAAATCCCTGGTTCAGCCTTTTCAGCGGTGAAAGAGCCTCGATGCTCTGAATCAGAAGCTGCAGCCTGTGGCGGCTGTCCGTCACCGCGCGGCGCGCGCCCTCCTGCAGACGATTTTCCAGATCCAGCAGCCTCTGCCTTTTTTCCCGTATCTGATTCTCCGGACTCAAGTACCCCCAGCGCTTCTGCCAGGCTGAGAGCCTCTCTCTCCAGACACCCACGCTCCGGGCCGCCGCGCCCTGCAGCCTTCTCCTGTACAATGCCATCCGGTCCAGTATAGCCCGGATATCAACCACCGCCAGCTCAGCCGCCGCCGAAGGCGTAGGCGCTCTCAGATCCGCCACGAAATCGGCAATTGTCGTATCTGTCTCATGGCCTACCGCCGAAATCACCGGCGTTCGGCAGTTGAAAATGGCTCTCGCCACGCACTCTTCATTGAAGGCCCACAGATCTTCAATGGAACCGCCGCCCCTTCCGACGATGATGGCATCCAGCCCCAGGGCATCCAGGGTTTCGATTCCCCGGACGATGCTCTCCTTCGCGCCCTCTCCCTGCACCAGTGCAGGATAGAGAATCAGCTGAATAAAAGGATTCCGGCGAAGGGCGATATTCTGGATATCCCTGACCGCCGCCCCCGTGGGCGCCGTCACGATCCCCAGCTTCTTCACATAGGCAGGTATGGGCTGCTTGTATTCCGGCGCGAACATGCCCATCTCCTCCAGCTCCGCCTTCAGCGCCAGAAAGCGCTCATACAGAAGGCCCGCCCCCTCCAGGGCGATCTCCCGGGCGTAGAGCTGATACCTTCCGTCCCGCTCATATACGTCGACAGCTCCCCGCACGACGACACGGTCCCCGTCCTTCATGGGAAAGGCCAGCCCTCTTCTGGAGCCCGCGAACATGACGCAGGAAAGGGCCCCGCCCTCATCCTTCAGTGTAAAATAGATATGCCCTGAACGGTGGTATTTGCAGTTGCTGACTTCACCGCGGACCGATATCCGGTTCAGCATGAAATCCTGCACGAACATGTTCCTGATATAAGCGTTCACCTGACTTACGGAATATACGCTGCTCACTCTGCCCGTCCTTCCTCCTGCTGCTTTCCATCAGTCTGTTCCGGTTTTTCTTCCTCCGTCTCCCGGGCGATCTTCCCAAGGATTCCGTTGATAAAGGACGCCGACTCTTCTCCGCCGAACCGTTTGGCAATCTCCACCGCCTCGTTGATGGCCACGCTCACGGGCACATCATCGTCGTAACGGATCTCGTAAACCGCCAGCCGCAGGATGGTCAGATCCACCTTGCTCATCCGGCTGGTTTTCCAGCCCGTGGCCGTCGCGTTCAGAAGGCCGTCAATCTCCGGCAGCATCTCCGCCACCCGGCTGTATTTCTCCTGCATATATGCTTCATCCGCCTCTGTAGGCGCCTTGGAGCACGGAAATTCCTCCCGTCCGCTCTCCAGCGAATCGAAATACAGTCTGACCTGTTCCGGCATCTCTTCGGTACTGTTAAACTGTGCCATGAACAGAAGTTTAAAAATCGTCTCTCTTAACTCACTGCGCTTCATATCCTATCCCCTGTTTTCCTGATCTCCGCCGTCTCTGCCGAAGTTATGCACCGCTGCACATCCCTTCGGCCTCTGACGCGGGGTCGCTGACTTTCAGAACGCGCAGACTGCGGGGTAACCGAGACATCCGTCCAGTACCCCGCAGCTGCGCCGGCATTTCTATTTGGACTGTTCCAACACGACGTCCGAAATGCTGACATTCACATCGGCTACTTCCAGCCCTGTCATGTTCTCAATCGCTGATTTCACTTTTTCCTGAACCTTCTGGCTGGTCTCAGGTATGTTATATCCGTATCTGATATTCAGCGCCAGACGCACGCTCACAACGCCCTCCAGCACTTCCACCTTCACTCCTCTGGACAGATTCTTCATTCCCAGCTTACCGACCAGCTCATTGGTGATGTTCCCAGCCATGGAGGCCACCCCGTCCACTTCCGTAGCAGCCAGACCGGCGATGATCGCCACGACCTCGTCCGCGATCTGTACGGTCCCCACTGTATTATCATCATATATGGTATATGTGTTCCTTCTGGGATTCTTGTTTTCAGACATGCCAAAACCTCCTTGCGGCTAAACTTTAGTTTATTATAACAAAAAGATGCTGAAAATAAAAGGGCTGGCTGCCAGGAATTTCATCGTATCCCTCCGAAAAAGGATTGACCCGACTATGAAAACAGTATATTATGGACTGGGCGCGGCAGACGCCGGTTTGCCTGCAGGTCCGCTCCATAGGATCAGAAATGGAAATTATTTTTATTTTTTTCCTTTTTATAAAACTTTTTTTCATTCCGGCCTGTCTGAGAATCAGGAGGAAACAAAAACATAGATACGCCATAGGAGGATAAGAAAATGGAACTGTTGACACTCATATTAATCGCAGTAGTAACATTTGTTGTACTGTCCATCGTATTTAAAAAGGCTTTTCTGATACCACTGATCGGAGGCACCGCGCTTTTTGTTATGGGGCTGTATCTCCTGCTGGACGCTCTGGATAATCTAAACGGAATCATAAACCAGATCAGCAGCTATGTAACAAATTCCTACGATACTTATCTCGAGCAGAAAAATCTCGGAATTATCTTCATGGTAATCGGCGGCATCCTGCTTCTCGCGGGCATCATCTTCACCATCAAGAGCGGCTCCAAAAAGAAGGAGCAGAATACATTTGTAAACAACTATTACGGCGCCGGCGCTTCACCGGCCTTCCCCTGCGGGAACTGCGGAAGCATGATTCCGGCCGGCACGAAATTCTGTCCG
>DVJR01000104.1 GCA_018716575.1 Candidatus Scatomonas merdavium
GTGGCGGGTCCGGTCATAAAGACCTGGTTCTGCTCCCGGTCCCAGCGGATCTGCAGGGAGCCGCCCAGAAGATGAACGGTGACAGAATTGCCGGTAACCTTTCCGTTTAAAATAGAAGCGACTGCAGCGGCGCAGGCGCCGGTTCCGCAGGCCATAGTTTCGCCTGCGCCCCGTTCCCAGACCCGCATCCGCAGGGTGGATTCATCGAGAATCTGAATGAATTCTGTATTGATCCGGTCCGGGAAGTTCGGGTGGTGTTCGAACAGCGGGCCGATCTTTTCAATTTCCAGACCCTCAAGAGTATCCAGAAATACCACAGCATGAGGATTTCCCATGGAAATGGCCGTGTAGAGATATTCTTTTCCGCCTGCTTCAATAGGGCAGCTGATAACTTTTTCCGTTTCTGCCAGGACGGGAATGTGTGAAGCGGTCAGGTCAGGCGCGCCCATGTTGACGCATACCCGGGAGACTTTTCCGTTTTCAATCTCCAAATCCAGGTCTTTGATGCCGCTTTTGGTATCTATGCTGATGTGAGTCTTGTCGGTCAGGCCGTAATCATAGACATATTTGGCCACGCAGCGGATGCCATTGCCGCACATGGCTCCGGAAGAGCCATCAGAGTTATACATATCCATTTCAAAATCTGCCCGTTCAGAAGGCTTAATGAGGATCAGGCCGTCAGAACCGATTCCAAAATGGCGGTCGCTGATAAATCTGGCTGTTTCCCCGGGATTCGCTACTGTTTCCCGAAAACAGTTAACGTAGACATAATCGTTGCCGCAGCCATGCATTTTTGTAAATTTCATGGGAAGCACCTCCTATTTGCTGTTCTTTTCCCGCTTTACTTCTTTGACCCGGAAGTAAATCTGTTTTTGATTGCTTCCGTCGGAAAGCTTATTAATTTCATAATCTCCCAGCGATTTGATGAAAGGTGTCAGCTTGGAATAGCCGAAGTTCCGGACGTCGAAATCCGGCAGCCTTTTGGAGAGCTGATCCCCCAGCTTGCCGGAAAAAATCCAGCCGTCGTCATCGGAAAATTTCTCAATGATAGCATTGATCGTGTTTTTTATCTTGGCCAGATCCTTCTGTGGCTTGGATTTTTCTTTTTTCTCACGTGGCTTGGCCTGTGGCTCGGGGACCTCTGCCTCAGCTTCTTCCAGCTTCTTCTCATAAAGAAGATCCAGATATTTGAATTGGTTGCAGGCTGAGATGAAGGGCTGGGGCGTTTTGCTTTCGCCCATGCCAATAACCTGCATGCCGGATTCCCGGAGCCTGGCGGCCAGCCGGGTGAAGTCGCTGTCTGAGGAAACAAGACAGAAGCCGTCCACAGTGCCTGAGTAAAGAATATCCATGGCGTCGATGATCATAGCAGAGTCTGTAGAGCTCTTTCCGGTGGTATAGCTGTATTGCTGCATGGGGATGATGGAATTGTCCAGCAGCACGTTTTTCCAGGAAGCGAGCTGAGGGCTGGTCCAGTCCCCGTAGATTCGTTTGTAGGTAGCGATGCCGCTGTTGGATGTTTCTTCAAGGATAATTTTAATGTATTTGTTGGAAATATTCTCCGCATCGATTAATACTGCAAATTTCAGTTCATTTTCCATGGTTTTCCCCTTTTTCCGTATTGAAACAGGGCTGCGGCCGCAGCCATATCTGCCCAGTTATCAGTATACCATCCCGAAACATAAAAATCTATAGATATACAGAGAGACAATCGCTGAAAAAGGTTGTTTTTTTTTCGGAACCGCATTATCATAGAAACCATGGGAAGGAGCCCCGGACGTTTGGGAAAGCATCGGGGCGCCGGAAATAAAAGTATAAAAGATAAGGGGATTTCCGGAAACGGAAGAGTTGAAAAATGAAATACATTAATATAAGAAGAAAAACAGTTTGCGCGGCCTTCCTGGCGGCGATGGCGGCACTGCTCTGCACAGGGTGCGGCGGAAACGCGAAAAGCGGGACAATTGCCATGATCACAGATGGAGGAAGCACAGAAGAGGCCGGGACGAATCAGGACGTCTGGCAGGGTGTGCAGCAGTATGCGGCGGAAACCGGAAAGACAGCGAAGGTATATCAGCCGGAACAGGCGGACCTGGCGTCTCTGGAACAGGCTGTGGATGAGGCTGTGTCCGATGGGGCGGAGATCATTGTCTGCGCCGGAGAGAGCTTTGAGAATGCTGTATACGATATGCAGAGAATGGAGCGGGACACGCGTTTTATTCTTCTGGAGGGTGTGCCGGAGAATGAGGAAGGCGACCGGAAAATCCGGGGCAATACCAGTTCGGTATTGTCAGAGCGGGCGCAGGCCGGATTCCTGGCTGGCTATGCGGCCGTAAAAGAAGGATATACAAGCCTGGGCTTTCTGGGCGGTGAGGAGAGCGAAGAAAATATCCGGTATGGAAGCGGCTATGTGCAGGGAGCTAATCAGGCTGCGGCAGATCTGGGACTGGCAGCCGGACAGGTAACGATTCGTTACCGTTTCCTGGGTTCGGATTCCGTGAGTCCGTCTCTGCTGCAGGAGATTCAGAGCTGGTATCAGCAGGGGTGTCAGCTTATATACGCCTGTGGTTCCGCACCGGAGCTGCTGGCGGAGAAAGGCGCGGAAGCAGCAGGCGGAAGGGTAATCAACACAGAGCCAAACGAAGCGGCGCAGTCCTCAGTGGTGCTGTCGGCAGCGGGTACGGATTACTGCCGGATGGCTTATCAGGCGCTGAAAATGGAAGAAGAGGGCAGCCTGCCAGGCGGTAAAGAGACAATGATGGGGATTCCGGAGGGGGGTGCTGTGCTCCGGATGGAAAATGCCGGTTTTTCGTCATTCACCCAGACGGACTATGATCTTCTGGTTCAGAGAATAGAAAATGGGGAAATCCGGGTGACGGAAGAGGATGTGACACAGAATCTTAATAATTTTGAAATAACTCTGGTGTCATTTAGCCGGGAAAACTGACGGACTTAATGAAAAATCTGGAAGAATATGACAAAAAGCACTGATATTCGGCAAAAATACCAATGGAAAGTACAGGGATTTGTTAATATTTAAATAATAATTAGGACTTGCATCTGAAGGGAAATTATGTTAGTATGTAGAAAGATTGAAAAAAGTATTTCATAATTATTACAAAGAGCGGCAAAACGTGACAAATGATTTAGGAGAATGATTCATGAAGAGAAAAAAAGTTCTTGTACTTGGATTGGTAATGCTGATCGGCAGCTCTCAGCTTTTAAGCGTCAGCGCAGATACAATTGAGGATGTGCAGGCGCAGCAGGAAGCGACGCAGAGCCAGCTGAGCGAGATTGAAGATAAAATCAATGATCTGGAGACACAGAAGGAGCAGATCACAGGCGAGATCGACAGCCTGGACGGACAGCTGGTTACGACCATCGCTTCCATCAACTCCCTGACGGATCAGATCAGCGAGAAGGAAGTACAGCTGGAGCAGACCGCGCAGGATCTGCAGGAGGCCGAGCAGGACAGAGATGTACAGTATGAGGCCATGAAGAAGAGGATCCAGTATATTTATGAGAAAGGCGGCAGCGCCGGCTGGGCAGCAATTCTTCTGGAAGAGAGCGACATTACAAGTCTTCTGAATCAGGCAGAATATACACAGCAGATGTATTCCTATGACAGAGATTGTCTGGAAGAATACGTATCGGTGGTTACGCAGGTGACAGATCTGCAGAACCAGCTGGAAAGCGATAAGGCAGAGCTGGAGACCATGAAGTCTGAGCAGGAAACGCAGCAGGCAAACCTGGAGCAGATGCTGGAAGAGAAGAGAGCTACCTCTGCAGATTATGACGCACAGCTGGCAGATGCCAATGCCAAAGCTGAGGAATATCAGCAGCTGATTGAAGAACAGAATGCTGAGATTCAGAGACTGGTGGAAGAGCAGCGGAAGCAGCAGGAAGAGGAAGCGGCGCGTCAGGCAGCTGAGCAGGCAGCCCAGGAAGCGCAGCAGGAGCAGAACAACACGACCAGCAACAATAACGGCAACGGCGGTTCCAGCAACAATAATTCAAATAACAATACGAACACCGGTAATGGCGGCGGCAATAATGATAATACATATACTCCGCCGGCGGACAACGGTTCCTCCAGTTCTGATTCCGGCACCAGTTCCTCAGGCATAACCGGACAGGATATCGTCAATTACGCGCTGCAGTTTGTCGGCAATCCTTACGTGTGGGGCGGCAACAGCCTGACTAACGGAACGGACTGCTCCGGCTTCGTACATCTGGTATATGCGCACTTCGGAATCAGTGTATCGAGACAGTCAGCGTCTCTCCGTGGTGACGGATACGGCGTATCTTACGCCGAGGCACAGCCGGGCGATATCATTTGTTATGACGGCCATGTGGCCATCTACATGGGCAACGGAGCTATCGTGCATGCCAGCAACGAAAGAGACGGCATCAAGGTAAGCTATAACGCAGCCTACAGAACGATCCTGGCGGTTCGCAGGGTTCTGTAAGAAAACAGATGAGAATAAAAGAAAACAGGGACGAGGGTACAGAGATGTATCCTCGTTTTTTCGTGAAAGAGATTTTTTGATTGTAAACCAAAATATAATATAAGGTTGACAATATGCCCCGTGTTGTTTATAATCATCCTATCAGACCGGAGGGATGGGATATTTGCCCCTGGAATAAGGGAGGATGATTATGACTGAAACGATGAGAAGCAGGCTGTCTGTACGGAAAATGGCGGTGACGGCAGTAATGGCGGCGGTGATCTGCGTGCTGGGGCCGCTTTCGATACCCATCGGGCCGGTGCCGGTCAGCCTGACGAATCTGGCGATCTATATTGCGGTGTATGTGCTGGGAGCCTTCCAGGGCACCCTCAGCCTGCTGATCTATCTGCTGATCGGCCTGGCGGGGCTTCCCGTATTTTCCGGTTTTGCGGGAGGGCCGGAGAAGCTGTTCGGGCCGACGGGCGGCTATCTGATCGGCTTTATTCCGCTGGCGGTCATCAGCGGCCTGCTGGTGGAACGGTATGCGGAGAAACGGCTGATCAGCTTCTTTGCCCTGGTTCTGGGAACGGCCGTCTGCTATGCTTTCGGAACTCTGTGGCTGTCCTATCAGTCGGGGCTGGATCTGCGGGCGGCGCTGTTCGCCGGGGTGATTCCGTTTATACCGGTGGATCTGGTCAAGATAGTCCTGGTGACAGGCTTCGGGCCGCGGGTGAGAAAGAGGCTGCTGCAGGCAGGACTGACTGGCAGAAATTACGGCAGATGAAAAGATCGGATGGGAGCGGTCAGAAATTGCAGAAGGCGGGCGCCGGGTATCCGGCGCCTGCTTTTTTCGGGCTGTTTTCGGAAGAAAACCAGTGGACATCTTCCCGGAAGTATGATACATTACAAAGAACATCCCTGCAGGAATCTTAACCGTTTCTTTGCCGGATGGGTGCTATAATATTTGGGGAAAAACGGGAGGAAAGAGCTGTGGGAAGAATAAAACGCCTGCGCAGGGATATTCTGATAACAGCTGCTATACTGGCAGCGGCCTTTCTGCTGAGCCTGCTGCTGCAGTATTTGTTTCGGACTCAATCGCTGATTCCGGCCATATTTGTACTGGCAGTTTTTCTGGTATCACTGGTATCCAGAGGGTACGTTTGGGGAATTCTTTCTTCATTAATAAGTGTGCTGGCGGTCAACTATGCTTTTACGTTTCCATATTTTCGATTTGACTTTTCTGTTCCGGAAAGCATGCTGTCAGCCGTGATTATGCTGGCAGTGAGCGTTATGACCGGCACTCTGACTACGAAGCTGAAGGCCCAGGAAAGAATTCGGGCAGAAAGCGAGCGGGAAAAAATGCGGGCAAACCTGCTGCGGGCCGTATCCCATGATCTGCGGACGCCGCTGACCTCCATATATGGCTCCTGCTCCGCCATTATAGAAAATTACGACCGTCTGAGTCCGGAACGGCAGCGTAAGCTGTTGGGCGAGATCCGGGAGGATGCAGAATGGCTGATTCAGATGGTGGAAAATCTGCTGTCAGTAACGCGGATTGGCGGCGGTCAGGTAAATATTATTAAAGCGCCTACTGCGCTGGAAGAGCTGATAGATGCTGTTTTGGTGAAATTTCAGAAACGGTATTCCGGACAGAAAGTGGAAGTGACAATACCCGATGATTTTATCAGCATTCCCATGGATGCCATGCTGATTGAACAGGTACTGATTAACCTTCTGGAAAATGCGGTGCAGCATGCCAAAGGGATGACAGTTCTTGAACTGTCCGTAACTGTGACTGAAGGACGCGCGATATTTGAGGTGGCAGATAATGGCTGTGGAATCAGCCGGGATATCAAAGGGGAACTTTTCAAAGGATATTTTGAAAAAAAGGAAGGCCCCACGGACAGCAGCAGGGATAATACAGGAATCGGGCTGTCAGTTTGTGCGGCCATTGTAAAGGCTCACGGCGGAGAAATCTACGCCCGTGACAGGCGGGGCGGCGGAGCGGTTTTCGGATTTACGCTGAAGCTGGAGGAAAAAGAGAATGGGAAATAAATACAAGGTTCTGGTAGTAGAGGATGAAGCCAATATCCGAAGTTTTATGGAAACGATTCTGGAGACAAACGGCTATCAGGTGCTGACAGCTGCCAGAGGGAGCCAGGGAAAGCTGGTATTTTCGTCCCATTGTCCTGATCTGATCATACTGGATCTGGGACTGCCGGATCTGGACGGCATGGAATTTATACAGGCGGTTCGGGAGGTTTCCGCCGTACCGGTCATTGTGGTATCGGCCCGGTCAGATGAGAGGGATAAAGTGGCTGCCCTGGACCTGGGCGCCAATGATTATGTAACAAAGCCTTTTGGCACGGCAGAATTGCTGGCCAGGGTGCGGGCAGCTCTCAGAAACAGCCGCGGCGGTACCGGTCCCGGATCGATGCCGGGAGGCAAGCTTTTAATCAAAGATATGGAAATCGATTATGAACAGAGAAAAGTCCACATAAGCGGTCAGGAGATTCATCTGACGCAGACAGAGTATAATATTGTTGCGCTGTTGTCTGAATCTCCAGGCAAGGTTCTGACTTATGCGTCGATAATCCGGGGCATCTGGGGAGAGGCTGATTCCGGCAGCATTAAAAAGCTGCAGGTGAATATGGCCAATATTCGGAAAAAACTGGGATCGCGGCCGGGTCATAATCAGTACATCCTGAATGAGCTGGGAGTCGGCTACAGAATGTGTACGCCGGACTGACGGACTGCTGTTTGGGAATTATGTATGGGGAGAAAAACAAGAGGACAGAAACATGAGATTGTTGAATTTTCTGAAACGACAGTCGCCGGGAAGGCTGATTGCTCTCGGCTTTGCGGCAGTGATTCTGCTGGGATCGCTGCTGCTGATGCTGCCATGCAGTATCCAGGACGGCGTTACCGTCCGCTATATTGATGCGCTGTATACATCCACCAGCGCCGTCTGCGTTACAGGGCTGATTGCCATAGATGCCGGAAGCACTTTTACGCCGCTGGGCCAGTTCTTTCTGGGAATGCTGATCCAGGTGGGCGGTCTGGGAGTGACGACCATGGGCGCCGGGATTATCCTGGCTATGGGGAAACGGGTATCTCTGAAAGGACGGAGCATTATCCGGGAAGCGTCGAATGTGGATACCGGAAAAGGTCTGGTACGCCTGATTAAATCTATTTTTATAACTACTGTCATTTTTGAACTGGTGGGGGCGGCATTGAGCTTTACGGTATTCGTGCAGGATTATCCCCCGCTGAAAGCGGCAGGTATCAGTCTTTTCCATTCGGTTGCGGCTTTTAATAACTCAGGCTTTGATATTCTTGGGAACTTTACGAATCTGATTCCATATCAGAATAATGTAATGCTGAATATGGTCACCTGCGGCCTGATTATTTTTGGAGGAATCGGCTTTCTGGTTATCCGTGAGATGGTATCCACCCGGTTCCGCTGGCGGAAGTTTTCCATGCATACGAAGATCGTTCTGACTATGAGCGCCGTATTAATTGCCGCCGGAACACTGCTTCTGAAGCTGACGGAGGATGTCAGCTGGATGGGCGCCTTTTTCCACAGTGTATCAGCCAGGACGGCAGGATTCTCGACCTATCAGCTGGGAGGCTTCACGACGCCGGGACTGCTGGTGCTGATTGTGTTAATGTTTATTGGCGCTTCGCCGGGTTCTACGGGCGGCGGTATCAAGACCAGCACATTTTTTGCGCTGATACAGGGGGTAAAATCCGCAGCGACCAACACCACGGAGAAGGCTTTTCATTACAGCCTGCCGGGAGCCGCATTTCGTAAGGCGGCGGTGGTTACGCTGCTGGCTTTGTCTGTCGTGCTGACGGGCACGTGGCTGATGATGGTTATGGAACCGGGGCTGTCGCTGAGGGACTCACTGTTTGAGGTTACAAGCGCATTTGGCACTGTGGGTCTGTCAACGGGAATTACGCCTGATTTAAGCGTGGGAAGCAAGCTGCTTTCTATTATTATCATGTATATCGGCCGGCTGGGGCCGCTGACTATAGCGACGATCTGGCATTTTGGCAGAGAGGAACGCATCCGGTATCCGGAAGGAAATATTTCGATAGGATAAAACCTGGGAGGAAATCATGTCAAATAAGAGAAAAAATGAAAAAATGTCATATGGAATTGTGGGGCTGGGCCGTTTTGGCTACGCCCTGGCAGAGGAGCTGGCGGAAACAGGCGCTGATTTGCTGGTAATTGACAGAGATGAGGAAAAAATTCAGGAAATCCGGGAGCTGGTGGAAAATGCCGTCGTTGTGAAAAATCTGGAGAAAAAAACTTTGCTGGAAACGGGTATACAAAACTGCGATGTTGCGGTAGTATGTATAGGTGAGCAGATGGATACGTCCATCCTGACCACTCTGAATCTGGTCAGCATCGGGATTCCGACGGTTATTGCCAAGGCTAACAGTCCTGAGCACGGAGAAATTCTGGAAAAACTGGGAGCAGAGGTTGTCTATCCTGAGCGGGATATGGCTATTCGCCTGGCAAACCGGCTGGAGACGGCCCGGGTTCTGGATTTTATGCAGCTGAGCGAGCGGATTAATATTTCCAAGCTGCTGATACCCGAACGGCTGGTGGGCAAGACGGTGCTGGAGGTTAATTTCCGGTCCCATTTCGGGCTGAACATTATTGCCATAGAGAACAACCACACGCTGGTCGAAACGGTGAAGCCGGATTACGTGTTCAGCCGGGGAGATATCCTGATTGTTTCCGGCAGCAACGAAGGGCTGCGGAAATTTTATGAGTGGTCCGAGAAGGATAGACGGTGATGCTCATAATCCAATGAACAGGGGAAAGAGGAGTTGAAAAAAAATTTCATTATCAGAGGGATACTGTGGATTCTGCAGGGAGTTCTCGTCGGCTTCGGCGCAATTCTGCCGGGAGTTAGCGGCGGAACGCTCTGCGTGGCCTTCGGCATGTATAAGCCGCTGATCAGCGTATTGTCTGAGCCCGGAAAGAATCTGAAACGTTACTGGAAAATGCTGCTGGTGTTCGTGCTGGGCGGAGCCATCGGGTTTATCGGGCTGTCCGGTCTGGCAGATTTTCTTATGGCACAGAACAGTACGGCGGTGATCTGCGCTTTTGTAGGATTTATGATCGGAACGTATCCGGGTCTGTGGTCTGATGCGGGCAAAGAGGGCCGGAAGGGCAGTTCTTATCTGGCCGTAATCGTGGGGCTGGCAGGTATGCTCTGCCTTCTGACTTTCCTGGAGAGCCTGAATGCCATGGCTATGCCGGCAAATTTCTGGGGATTTCTGCTTTGCGGCGTGCTGTGGGGCCTGAGCTTTATCGTTCCGGGCTTAAGCTCGTCGACGCTGATTATCTTTTTCGGACTGTACCAGCCTATGCTGAACGGGATTTCTCATCTGACGCCGGGCGTTGTGCTGCCGTTGGCGGTGGGAGCGCTGGCCTGCCTTCTGATTCTGTCCAGAGGCGTGAACGCGGCCTTCAAGAGGTTTTATACGGGCCTGTCTCACGGGATCTTCGGCATTGTTATCGCAACGACGATCAAGATTATTCCGTTCGGGGAGCTGGGCGGAAATGTGCCGCTGTATGCGATCTGCATCGTCGGCGGAGCGATCGTTTCTTATTTGCTCAGCTACGGCTGCAGCCGGCTGGAGGCGGCTTCGGGGCAGGAGTAAGCTGCTGGCTGCCCACGACGTTTTAAGTCCGGAAAGCAAGTCCGGACGGGAAGGAAAGCGTATGAAGCTGTATTCCTGGGAGGAATTGAATGAATTTGTAAACGCCTGCACCCGCTGCGGCCTGTGCCGCAGCAGAGTGCGTCCGGTCATGGGCCGGGGCAGCCTGCAGGCGGATACGATGATAGTAGCAGAGGCGCCGGGCGGTCAGGAGGACCGCGCCGGCGTTCCTTTCGTGGGGCCGGCGGGAAAGATGCTGGACGAGCTGCTGGCATCCTGCGGCATGCGCCGGAATCACTATTATCTGACGGCGGTCTATCATCCGTCGGCTCTGCTCCGCGACCCGGCGAAGATTGAGGAGACCCGCCGGGACTTTCTGCGGATCGCGGAGAAGAGGAAAGAACTGGCAGCAGAATAAACAGCGAATAAAAAGCTGTCGCCAGGAGCGAGTGCGCTCTATATTTCCAGAAAAAAAGAAAAATATCTTGACATTTCCAGAAAATCGTAATACCTTATTTCTATAAATCAAAATAGCCGCTGGCGCTGAGCCAGCCATTACAAGTTCCGAAAGGATTCATAGAGAAACCGGTGAGAGTCCGGTACGATCCCGTCACTGTGTTAGGGAGTTCCAAAGCAGATATGCCACTGGACAGAGGAGTCTGGGAAGGCGCTTTGGAGCGATGATCTTAAGTCAGGAGAACTGCTTGTAATGAAGATTTGCATGATTCTTACGGACGATAAGAAGCAGCTTTTTGTGTGCTCTGATTTATGACATTCTTTTCTGGCAGGAATGTTCTGTTCCTGTTTTTCCCGTAAGATTCACAACCGTTACAGTCAGGCCAGGCGATTTCCGGCTGCCGCTGCGGACTGCAGGCGCGCGGAAGGCGCCGCATGTTCCGGCGGATCCGCAGTCTGCCGTGACCTCGGAAGGAGTGAAAAAGTGTCCTGTGAAACAGAAACGCGAAGGCGCGGCGGAATTTCATGCCGCGGCCGGAAGCCGAAGCGGAAAATACTGAAAACAGGAGAGAGACCAGTGAAACAACGCAGTCTATGGAAACGGATTCTTCAGATTGTCATCGTGCTTTTCGGAATCAGCTTCCTGACCTTTCTCCTGACTTACATCGCGCCTGGCGATCCTGTCCGGGCCATGTACGCTGCCAGCGGCACGATTCCCAGTGAGGAGATTCTGAACCAGACCCGGGAGGCTCTGGGCTTAAACGAGCCGTTTCTGGTGCAGTACGGGAACTGGCTGCTGAACTGCCTGCAGGGAAATTTCGGGACATCCTATTCCTACAGCCGTCCGGTACTGGCTTTAATGATAGAAAGGTTATGGCCGACCCTGCAGCTTTCATTGTATTCACTGGCGCTGATGCTGGTGGTAGCGGTGCCTCTGGGCATTCTTTCCGCCACCCACAGAGGAGGAGTCATTGATTATGTTGTCCGCGGATATACGTTTCTGGGAGTTTCGATGCCGAACTTCTGGGTGGGCCTTTTGCTTCTGTACGTATTTGCCGTGCAGTTGAAGTGGCTTCCCGTGGTTTCCACGGGTCAGGGCCTCGAACGGATGATTCTGCCTGTCATTACTCTGGCGTTCGTCATGGCTGCCAAGTATACGCGGCAGGTGAGGACGGCGTTTCTGGAGGAGCTGAATCAGGACTATGTGACGGGAGCCAGGTGCCGGGGCATTAAGGAAAGCGTGATTCTCTGGAGACACGTGCTTCCAAATTCCATTCTGCCGCTGATTACCATGCTGGGCCTTTCGTTCGGTTCGCTGCTGGGCGGCACGGCCGTGGTGGAGGTGATTTTCTCCTATCCCGGCCTGGGCAATCTGGCGGTGGACGCCG
>DVJR01000105.1 GCA_018716575.1 Candidatus Scatomonas merdavium
ACGTGCAGCCGGCTTGCGGTGAATCAGCATAAATACTGCTTTGTGGGGTATCCCAGCGTGGAGTTCCGGCCGATGGCCAATGTGGATTATATTCCGCTGGAACGGCAGATTCTCACAAATCAGATGCTGATGGTGAAGAGAAAACGCAGGAATAAGACGTTTACGGATGCGTTTATCCGTTCGTTTGACGATTATTTTAATCTGAAAAAGATGTGGTGATTCTCCCTCTGGTTCCGGCGCCCGTATCCTTCGCTTTCGTCTGGACGGCTTCTGCCTCCGCCCTCTTCCGGCCTTCGTCTGCCGACACCAGCAGGAATCCGGCTGCCAGAGGCAGGAAGCACAGCCAGACCGCCCGCAGAGAGAACACCTGAAGGGCCAGATATTCCAGGGCGACGCCGGTGTGGAAGAACAGGAGGGTGCCCCCGAAAAACCGGGCTTTCCGGCCCTGGAAGGCCCTGCGTTCCGGATCTTTCTCCAGACAGTATTCTGTAAAGCCCAGCACGGTCTGCTTCACATTGTTGGTGGAGAAGATTGTGGAGCTGGCGAAGCCGTCTGCGCCCGTGAAGGCGCACCACTGAAAAGCTGTTACAAAGAAAACGGGGTACAGGGCTATGACCGGGTTAACGGCAGTCGGGATAAAAGCGCTGGCGAAGACGGCCATACCTGTCATGAGAATAGAAGCGTATCGTATATTGAGCGGTGTCTTTCGGGTCAGGATAACAGAGAGCGCCGCGCCCCAGCCATAAAGTGCCAGAGCCCCCAGGCGGATCAGCACCTCCGGAAGATTCCGCCCGCATATGGCAGAGACAAGCTCCATCAGATTGGCTGTCTGGGCGGAGCCGAAGACCAGCTGGCGGCTGAACAGGGCGTAAGACCCCAGAAAACCGCCGCAGAGAGCCATGGTAAAATGAATGGCCCACAGCAGGTCGATGTGTCTGCAATTGTGTCTGCGATTGTTCTGCATAAGAGAATCTCCTTCCAGCCCCTCATTATAGCACCTTATTTGCAAATTTCAATGTCTGAACCGGCTGGAAAATGTCCTTTTCGGCAGATTTGGAGAATTTGAATAAAACCGGAAGCGGTGAAGACGGTATATCCGTGATTATGAAAAATCCCCGTCGATGAGCTTTTTTGTAAGCTGTACCGACGGGGATTCTCTATGCTTTTTTTTCTTTCATCCGTTTAATTACTTTCAGACGGGTGAATTCTTCCCTCTCTTTTTCTTCCAGCGCTTCGGAGATACTCTTTGCCAGCGCTTCATAATGAGGAATTGTGATATTCTTCAGGGCGTTAGCCCGCTTCTGCGTCTTTTTGATAGCCAGAGCCAGCCGGTAGGCGGAATTCTCCACCATGGAAAGCTGTATGGTCAGCTCTTTTACTTTTGTGAAAGCAATGCGGGCTTTGTCCATGGATTCCCGGGTGGTATAAAAGGCGTAGGTCGGCGCTGTGCCCGACGGCTCGGCTTCCACCAGAGGGATTTCCACGCCCATGATGCTTCGGGTCTTGACCCGTATGGACTGCTCCACGGGTACGGTGTAGGAAATCGTCTGCACATAGTTGATGCCGTTGTCCATGTTGGCTTTCTGCAGGGCAGAATAGGCTTCCCGGAAGGTACGGTCGATCTGTGACTGGATTTCCTTGGCCTGATCGATCAGCGCCATCAGCTCGCGGATCAGAATGTTCCGTTTCTTGTCCATCAGGTCATAGCCCATCTTGGAAAGAGAAAGGGAATTTTTCGCCAGTATCAGATTGCCTTTGGTAGGAAATGTATTCGGATCCATAAAATTCCCCCTTTCAGATTACAGGAATCATTGATCAGCGGTTCATAGCCTCGGCTTCTTCCAGAGCCTCTGCTACAGCATCGTGCTCGGTAGGCCTGTAGTACTGATCCAGGATCTTCGTATCGATACGGTCCAGTTCCTCTCTGGGCAGCAGGCCCAGCAGCTTCCAGCCGATGTTCAGCGTTTCTTCGATGGAGCGGTTTTCCTCGGCTCCCTGTCCGATGAAATGTTTCTCAAACTGAGTGCCAAACACCAGATACTGCTTGTCCAGCGGCGACAGCTCATCCTCTCCGATAACCGATGCCAGCGCCCGGGCGTCGCCCACCTTGGCGTAGCAGGAGAAGAGCTGGTTGGCCACATCCTGGTGGTCGGCTCTCGTATAGCCCTCGCCGATGCCGTCCTTCATCAGACGGGACAGGGAAGGCAGTACGGAGATGGGCGGGTAGATGGACTGGCCGTGCAGCTGACGGTCCAGAACGATCTGCCCCTCCGTGATGTACCCGGTCAGGTCGGGGATCGGGTGGGTAATATCGTCGTTGGGCATAGTCAGAATCGGTATCTGTGTAACAGAGCCTTTTCCGCCCTTTACGATTCCGGCGCGCTCATAGAGAGTGGCCAGCTCGCTGTACAGGTATCCGGGATAGCCCTTTCTGGAAGGAATCTCTCCCTTGGAGGAGGAAACCTCACGCATGGCTTCGCAGAAAGAGGTAATATCCGTCAGGATAACCAGAATGTGCATGCCCTTTTCAAATGCCAGATACTCGGCGGCTGTCAGAGCCACCTTGGGAGTGATCAGACGCTCCACCACCGGGTCGTTGGCCAGGTTCAGGAACATGACCACGTGATCGGATACGCCGCTTTCCTCAAAGGTCTTGCGGAAGAAATCGGCCACGTCATATTTGACGCCCATGGCGGCAAACACGATGGCGAATTTTTCATCGCTTCCTTCGCCCAGGGACGCCTGCTGCACGATCTGGGCAGCCAGGTTGTCATGGGGCAGGCCGTTTCCGGAGAAGATCGGCAGCTTCTGGCCGCGGATCAGGGTGGTCAGTCCGTCGATGGCGGAGATACCGGTCCGGATATAGTTCCGGGGGTACTGCCTGGTCACAGGATTCAGCGGCAGGCCGTTGACGTTGAGCTTTACCTCAGGATCGATGGGGCCCAGGCCGTCGATGGGGTTGCCTACGCCGTCAAAGGTACGTCCCAGGATCTCGTCCGAAAGGGCGATCTCCATGGGATGGCCGGTCAGATGGGTACGGGTGTTTTTCAGGGACATGCCCTCCGTTCCCTCAAAGACCTGAATCAGCGCTTTATCCTCATAGGCGGCGATAATACGCCCCATTTTCCGTTCCGTTCCGTTGATGGTGAATTCCACCATCTCTTCGTAAGCGACGTTCTCCACGCCCTCCAGAACCACAAGAGGGCCGTTGATTTCGCTCAAGCCTAAATATTCAATAGACATTTCAGGTTCCCTCCTTTATGCGTTCTTTTCCAGGACTTCGTCGTAGAAGTCGTCAATCGCTTTCTTATAATCGGCAAACATCTCCGGCTTGTCGTTGGGTACGTCGTACTTGATGGAGATGACCCGGTCAAAGATATTGCTTTCCTTCAGCACAGACATCGGATGGCCCATGGTCACCAGAGCTCTGGCTTTCTTGTAGAGATAGAGGATGGTCTCCATCATCTGGAACTGCTTGCTTAAGGGCACGCAGGTATCGTCCTTGTGGAAAGCGTTCTGCTGCAGGAAGCCCAGACGGATAACGCGGGCGATTTCCAGCACCAGCTTCTGGTCGTCGGGCAGTACGTCGCCGCCGATCAGCTTGACGATCTCCATCAGGGAGCTTTCCTGGTTCAGAAGACCCATGAGCTGATTTCTGTCGTCCACGAAATTCTTGTCCACATGGTCCTTATACCAGGGCGCCAGATCGTTCAGATATTCGCTGTAGCTGGTGAGCCAGTGGATGGCGGGGAAATGCCGGGCGTAAGCCAGGGATTTGTCCAGTCCCCAGAAGCAGCGGACATAACGCTTGGTATTCATGGTTACGGGCTCGGAGAAGTCGCCGCCCTGGGGCGATACGGCTCCGATGATGGAGACGCTGCCCTCCGTGCCGTTTAAGTTCTGCATCATGCCGGCCCGCTCGTAGAAAGCGGACAGCCGGGACGCCAGATAGGCCGGGAAGCCTTCCTCTGCGGGCATCTCCTCCAGACGGCCGGACAGCTCACGGAGCGCCTCGGCCCACCGGGAGGTGGAGTCTGCCATGATAGCGACGTCATAGCCCATATCGCGGTAATATTCCGCCAGCGTAAGCCCCGTGTAGATGGACGCCTCACGGGCGGCCACAGGCATGTTGGAGGTATTGGCGATCAAAGCGGTCCGATCCATCAGAAGGTTGCCGGTCCGGGGGTCCACCAGCTCGGAGAACTCCTCCAGCACCTGGGTCATCTCGTTTCCGCGCTCGCCGCAGCCGATATAAATGATGATATCCGCGTTGGACCATTTGGCGATCTGGTGCTGGGTCATGGTCTTTCCGGTTCCGAATCCGCCGGGGATGGCGGCAGTGCCGCCCTTGGCGATGGGGAACATGGTGTCCAGGATACGCTGTCCTGTCACCAGCGGCTCTGATGCCGGATAACGCTTCGCCGTGGGGCGGGGAATCCGGATGGGCCATTTCTGGCACAGGGAAAGCTCTTTTTCCGTGCCGTCAGGCAGCTGCACCTTCACAATGGGATCCAGAATCGTATATTCTCCGTCGGGAGCGGCCCAGATGACTGTGGCCTGATGAATGGAGGGCGGAACCATGGAACGGTGGGTAATGCTCTGGGTCTCGGGAGTTTCTGCGATTACAGTCCCTCCGCAGACCACATCGCCTGCCGCCACCTTCATGGTTACCGGCCATTTTTTCTGTGTGTCCAGCGAATCCACATGAACGCCGCGGGTAATATATTTTCCCGATTCCTTCGCGATTTCGGAAAGGGGGCGCTCAATGCCGTCGAAGATATTGTTCAGGATGCCGGGGCCCAGCAGGACGGAAATGGCGTCGCCTGTGGCCTCAACGGCCGCGCCGGGCTTCAGCCCGGTGGTTTCCTCAAAGACCTGTATGGTCGTGGTGTCTCTGGTCAGGCCGATGACCTCGCCCACCAGATGCTCTTCGCCCACGTATACCATCTCAGACATCTGGAATCCGGTGTTGCCCTTCAGATAGATAACAGGGCCGTTGACACCGTATATGATACCGGTTTTTTTCTCACTCATGGACGTGTCCTCCTTCGAAAATGAAAGATTCACGTTCTTCCTTCAGCATAGCGGCAAATGAATTGTCGATCAGAATATGCCGCTCCGGAAGGACGGCGCGGATTCCGCCGGTGATGTGTTCCGCGGAAATATGAATGGATACGCCGGTCTTTTTGGCCAGCGGCTCCAGCATATCGTTGTCGGAGGAATCCAGGAAGAATTCCACCTGCTGCTCCTGGGCGAATTTCAGGGCAGCGTCGATTTTCTGGCAGAGCCAGTTCTCATACTCCGGCGTTTTTTTGAACGCCAGGAGCTTTTCTTCCACTTCAGCAAACAGCTGGTTTTTCAGCTCCATGTTCTTCAGGGAATGGGTCCGCTTGATCTGAAGCTGCTCCGTAGAAAGCACCTTGTTGTTTTCACGCTTCAGCTTTTCCTTTTCGGCGGCCAGTTCAGCGGCAGCCTGACGCTGCTTGGTGGCCTGGTGTTCGGAAAAGATCTGGTCCAGAGCTGCCTGGTGATCCTCGATCAGCCGTTCAGCCTCGCTGTGGGCGCTTTCTATGGAATGGTTATAAAAATTCTGTAACTTTTCCTCAGTGGTCAAATCCTTCACCTTCCTTACAGTTTCAATCCGATTGCTTCATTTACATAGGATGTGATAAAATCCGCCTTCCGTCCGGTGCCGTGGCGGTCCGGAATCTCAATGATGAGCGGAAGCCTGTGATTCAGTTTGACATCGTCAATGATGTCGGGAAACTCGCGGCCAAATTTTTCCGTCAGCAGGATGATGCCGATGTCTTTGTCGGCCAGAGTGGTCTCCAGAGCCTGGCGGAGCTCGTCGCGCTCATGTACCACGACGCCTTCTACGCCGGCCAGGCGCATGCCCGTCTGGGTGTCCACATTATCACTGATTAAAAACATTTTCATGGCAATTCCACCCTTTCAGGAAAGGATTAAAGCTGTCCGATAATCATGAAGGAGATAATCAGTCCGTACAGGGCGATACCTTCGGCCATGGCTACGAAGATCAGAGACTTACCGAAGATAGAGCCGTCTTCGCTGATGGCGCCCAGGGCCGCGCTGGCAGAGCTGGCCACACCGATACCGGAGCCGATGCCGGAAAGACCTACGGACAGAGCCGCGCCGATAAAGCCCATGCCTGCTCCGCTGGAGATGCCGTCAGCTGCGGCTGCGGAAGCGGTGGAAGCGCCGGACAGAGTTACGATGCCGGCAACGGCGAGGATTCCAAAGAAAGCCAGGCAGTTGGTCAGCAGGGACTTTTTATAGCGCGTTTTGTTGTGCTTGCCGAGATAGAAATAGGTAAACGGAATTACAATGCTCAGTACCAAAGCTACTGCTGTTAAAATCTGAATTACTGTTGTCATGATAATAGTCCTCCTTGATTTATCTTAAATTTAATGGTTCTCTTTCAGCTCTTTTTTCAGGAATGGTTTGAATTCCCTGCCGTTCCCCTTGTAGAAACGGCTGAACATTTCGTAGTATTCCAGACGCAGCACCTGAATGGCTACCATCAGGCCTTCCATGGCCGCTACGAAGGCGTTGCCGGCGATGACGACGATTATATTGGCGCTGCCGCCGTTTTCTGCGCCTGCCAGCATCATAACAACCTGCATCATGGCTACATGGCTGACTGCATACGCCCCGATCCGGACATAGGACAGGGTGTTGGATAAAAAGGACAGCACGGTCTCGAAGGTTTCAAAGAAGGCCTGCACAAAGAACATGCCCTTACCGCCTTCGATAGCGGGCTTTTTGCCGGATGCCATTCGGCCCAGCATTTCCTTGAGAAAGATGCCGATCAGACCCGCGACAATCAGCACCAGCAGAATCGGCAGAAGAGTATTCAGGCCGCCGTAGCCATTCATGACCATGAAGATCAGTACGACGATGGCTCCGTAGAACACAAGGCCGGCGACCGCGTTCTGGCTGAACCAGATATTTTCTTTGTCATTCTGCTTTACCGCATTGATAATGCCCAGTATGATATTGATCAGAATCATAAACATACCGAAGGCGATGGCCAGTACGAATACTGTATTCAGGCTTCCGAGCCCCGGCAGCGTGGTCATATCATCTTTGGCGTGAATCAGCGCCTCATAAGGGAAGAAGCCTTCGAAGCCAAAGAAGCTGTTGTAGACGAAGCCCCAGATCACCGAGAAGATTCCGGCGGTGCCCATGATGGCCGGCAGGGGCGCCTTCTTAAAGTGATAGATCAGGAAGCCGCCTATGACGAAGCAGAGTCCCTGCCCTACGTCTCCGAACATGATGCCGAAGATGAAGGAATAGGTGATAGCCAGGTAAATGGTCGGGTCGAATTCGTTGTAGCCTGGCAGCCCGTACATCTTCACAAACATTTCGAAGGGCCTGAAGAATTTTGGGTTCTTCAGCTTGGTGGGCGGCTGGCTCAGAATATTGTTGTCATTGTCCTCAATAAAGCAGTAAAGATTCGGATCGCTGGAGATCTCTCTCTGGAAGGCTTCCGCGTCCTTTGCCGCCATCCAGCCGCAGAGGATGTAGAAGGTTTCCGCCTTGGATTTGGTGCAGGCAGCCAGCTTCCGGACGTCAAAATTTTCTGACATGTCCTCCAGCTTATTGCGCGAGCCTGTCAGTTCTTCCGCATGACTGCTCAGATAATCCGCCATTTTGTCATCACAGGAACGGATATCGGCTTCCGCCTGTTCCTTTTCGGTGATCAGGCGATGATAGGCTTCCTCCGGCGTTCCCTCATATTCGTTCGGAAGATAAATCCGCTCAAAATGCATGGAAGCATAGACAGCATCTATCTTGCTGATCTGGTCTTTGGGACAGAAGTAGATCCCCCAGATATACTGGCTGTCAGAGTGGCACTGATAGAAAACGGACTCTGAATTTTCATAGATATAATTTTTAAATTTCGTATAATAGTCTTTCGGAATCTTGCCGAACCGGAACTTGATGAACCTGAAGTCCAGCAGCGAGGAAAGGCTGCAGGGCAGATCCTGAAACGGTTCGATCTTGACGGACAGCTCCCGGAGCCTGTTTCTCTTTGCTTCCAGCTCCGTGCGTTCGGCTTTCAGCTTTGCCAGAACCCGGTCCGTCTCCTGTATACAGTTTATGGCACTCTCCAGTGTCATAGGTTTTCCGGTCTTGCGGGCATCTTCCGGAAGAAGCCCGGTGTAATCCTCCGCCAGCTTCAGCTTCTCCTTGTAGGGATTAATCTGGATGTACGGCGTCAGGTTCTGTACTGTCTTTAATTCGGACAGCGCATTTTCCAGATGAATCTCATATTTGGACAGATACTGTTCGACAACGCGGTCGATGTCTGCTTTTGGACCGGTGATACTGAGAAATTTCATCTTAACAATCACAGTTTTAGCACCTCCAGTTTCTGCGGGTTTCTCTTAACGGCACGCGACATGGTTCATGGCCTCCTCGGGAGAAACCTGATACCTGACGCATTCCAGCGCGATAATCAGCCGGTCTACCTCATGCTCCTTGTGGTAGAGGTAGGAATAAACCGTTGTAACGGAGTAGGGATCCTGCCGGGATTCGGAGCTTAGGATATGCTTCAGAATTTCGGCGTACATGGGCTCCAGCGTATCCTCCGTGAAATTTTCAAAATGCTTTGCGTAATAAGTCTGGCCAATGAGGGCTTCCAGAGCATTCAGATCATCCGCTTCCACCATATCCCGGATCTGGTTCTGGCTGATGTGGTAATTAGCAGGGATCAGCAGGGCGTAAATAGCGGCGCTGTCCATGTGATAATACCGCTTGCAGCGGTAGATCCACTGAATATTCAGCATATCGAATTTGGACCCCAGAATCCTGGTCAGCCCTTTTGTCTCGCCTTTTCCCACGATCTTCTCGCGCTTTTTCCACAGAAGCTGGAAATAAAAGAGATCCAGCGTCATTTCATAATCGAACAGCGTGGGATGATCCATAGCTTCTATAGCGGCCAGCGGCTCATAGTAGATAGAGCCTTTCAGATTGGCGCGAAATTCTTCCGGCGTCCGGGACGCTGTCAGAAGCTGGAAATTCAGACGGGAATGCTTGGTAAAAAAAGCTTCAAACGCCGACAGATCCAGCGGAACATTCCGGTGGTCGAAAATATTGGTCAGGCAGACCTTGAGAAAATATATCTCATAGCGCATGAAATACATGCTTAAGAACTGTCTCTGCTTCAGGTTCGCGAAGCTGTAGAGCTTGGCAAAGTCGTGATACACGCTCTGACGGAGCACCTTTTCGATGTCACCTCTGTGCAGCTCGGCATCCCCCGCCGTATTCAGAATCGGGGCATAGGACGGCTGCTGCTTTAAATAGGTCACGGCTGCCGGAACGTTGGGAAGCTCCACGATTTCGCGGAAATTTTCATCTTTCAGAAGGCGGCTCTGCATGGCGCGGATCTTTGTTGTCAATCCGCTGTAGGACATAAGGCCTTTCAAAAAATCACTTCCTTAATATTTTTTCGTAAATCTGGCCGGCGAGGACTTCGTGGTTCTCCTGATAATATGCGTCCAGCTCGTCCAGTGTGCGCGCTGAATTTTCCTGCAGCTGCTTTAGCTCGCTGTCTCTGGCGACCGAGAGCTCCTGACGCAGCTTCTCGATTTCGGCAGCGGTTTTTTCATCAATCTGCCGGTCGTATTCGGCTATACGTTCTTCCTGTTGCTGATCCAGAGCTTTCTTCTGACTGGCAGCGCCGTCAAGGATACGGGATGCTGCAACTTCGATCTCTGACAGCTTGTTGATAACAGTGTCCATATTCTACCTCCTGTCAGCATCTGTTTTTTGCTATCTGCTATCATATACCCATGAAATCGAAAAATCTAGTCTTTTTTTGCAAAAAGGATGATGAAATTTTCACAAATTTTTGGCCGCAAAATGTTCTTTTTTAGCCAGGAATGAGCAGAAACCAAATGCAGACTTCTGAAAATAGTGTGTTCCAGTTCGGGTATTCCTATGATATACTGAATATGAGAAGAATCTGTGATAGCTGCAACTTCAGATGCAGTTATGACGGAGATAAAGAGGGACCGGTATGAAAAAAGCAACGATAAGACCAGACGTAATCTTTAAAAATTTTTGGAGAGAAAATGACAGGTTTGCAAGTCTGTTCAATACAGTAGTATTTGGAGGAAAAGAGGTTATAAAGCCAGAAGAACTCAGTGAACTGGATACCGATGTATCAAATGTCATGGAACTGGGAGAATATAAAGAAACGCTAACAAGAGCCAGAGACGTGGTAAAGCGTGCTGCATATGGAGTGGATTTTGTAATCATGGGGATCGAAAACCAATCCCGGGTTCACTATGGAATGCCGCTCCGGGTTATGCTTTATGATTCATTGGGATATCTGAAAGAGTGTCGGGAAATCGCCCGGCAGCACCAAAAAAATGGAGATAAAGCGACACCGGATGAACCTGCTGCAGGTCGTAGAGAGTGAAAGATACCACTTTAGTAATGAAGATGTACAGGATGTGTTCGAGACAGCAAGGAATATTTATAAAGGAAAGTTTGACCAGGTAAAGGAAATATTCAGGGAGCGGGATGTGAAATCTGATGTGGGAGCCATGATTGGAGTGATGACAGACAGCGACCTGATCATTGAACGGGCATATGAAAGCAAAGGGGGCATGAATATGTGTACAGCATTAGAAAAACTGGAAGAAAGAGGCCGTGAAGAAGGTAAAAGGGAAATGATCTTTGCATTTCTGAAAGCCGGAGCAGAGATTCGTGTAATAAAGGAAGCCAGCGGGTTGAGCGAGGAAGAGATTGAGAAACTCCGAAAAGAGATGAATGAGTAAAATATGACATCATCGAAGCATGAAACGGAGGCAGAGAGATGCGGCTGAGAAATATACCGGGCTCCAGAGAGGTCATCGCGGAGAGCCCTTTTGTCATACAGGAACCGGAAAAATGTAAGGGAAACTGGAATATTGTTTTTCAAAATGACCATCCTGTTCATATAGAGGTGGGAATGGGGAAGGGACGGTTTCTGATGGAAATGGCTGCTCTTCACCCGGAGATCAATTATATCGG
The DNA here is from genome assembly GCA_018716575.1 of Candidatus Scatomonas merdavium. Classification (GTDB taxonomy): domain Bacteria; phylum Bacillota; class Clostridia; order Lachnospirales; family Lachnospiraceae; genus Scatomonas; species Scatomonas merdavium. Next base: position 11,047 of record DVJR01000105.1, read on the forward strand.
GATAGAGATGTACAGCAGCGTCCTGCTGCGGGCTGTGCAGAAGGCGGAGGAGCGGCAGACGGCGGCCGGAAATTTCCGCTTCCTGCGGATGGACGCCCGGGAGCTGCCGGAGGTGTTTGGGAAAGGCGAGGTAGGAAAGATTTATCTGAACTTTTCCGATCCGTGGCCCAAGGACCGCCACGCGAAGCGTCGGCTGACTTCTTCGGAATTTCTGGCGCGCTATGAGAAGATTCTGGCAGAGGGCGGCGACGTGGAATTCAAGACGGACAACCGGGCGCTCTTCGAATTTTCCCTGGAGGAAATCAGGAATCGGGGATGGGAGCTGTCTTCCCATACTTTCGACCTGCACGGCGATTCCGTGCTGAACGAGGGAAATGTCATGACTGAATATGAGGAAAAATTTTCCGCCCTGGGCAATCCTATCTGCAAGCTGACCGCCAGGCCGGGAGCTGGCAGAGAATAGGATTCTTTCATATAATAATAGGAGAGAACAGGAAAGGCGGCGTTCCGTCATGAGAAAAGGCCCGTCCGGAATCAGAAAGAAGCTCTCCTGTCTGGAATATGAGCTGTCCGGCAGACACCGGCAGGTAGCGCGGATTCAGAAGTCTCTGTGCGAATTAAACGGGCTGCTGCAAAAATTCAATAAGAGAAAGAAATAGCCCGGTACGCCTGAAGGCGTACCGACCTGAAAGGAGGAACCAACATGGTAAAAGAGATCAATGCGGGAAACTTTGAAGAAGAGGTTTTGAAATCCACAGAGCCTGTAGTGGTGGATATGTACGCCGACTGGTGCGGCCCCTGTAAGATGATGGCTCCGGTAGTCGATGAGCTGTCCGAGAATATGGCAGGCGTCAGGTTCTGCAAGCTGAACGTGGATCAGGCGCCGACGGTGGCCGCTCAGTACAGAGTGATGTCCATTCCCACCTTCCTGTTCTTCAAAAACGGCGCTCTGGCAGGCACCGTAGTGGGCGGCAGAGAGCCTGAAGATCTGGAGAATGAGATACGGCAGGCGCTGCTGTAATAAATTTTTGTGAAAGAAAATGAAGAATTTGTAAAAAAAGGGCTTGATTTTTCGATTGCGATCAATTATAATGAGTCTTGCGTTACAAAAAGCGTAAGACTTACGCGCCTTTAGCTCAGTTGGTAGAGCAGTAGACTCTTAATCTATTTGTCCAGGGTTCGAGTCCCTGAAGGCGCATCAAAAGCACTGTTTTTGCAGACCTGGAGCTGCGGGGACGGTGTTTTTCTTTTTGC
>DVJR01000106.1 GCA_018716575.1 Candidatus Scatomonas merdavium
AAGCGGGCCGCCGAAATCGCAGTTCAGACGGTGACCTCTTTTCTGAACGCCCGAAAGGAGGATATTCGGGTTATCTTCAATGTATTCAAGGATGTGGATCTGCATATTTACCAGAAGCTGCTGGGTGCATAAAAATGCGGTATAAAGGAACAAATGATGAATGAAGGGACCGCATTCTGCTCCGGCTTACCCGCTGTCCTTTGCTGAATATCTGCACTTTGGCAGCCTCCTGCGTCTCTTCGGACAGAGGCTTTGCCTGACGTGAGAAGAGTTCTCCTTTTTATTATTCTCTCAGGGATCTGACTCTGAACTGTTCTGTGAAGATAAAATCAGCGCATGCTCTTTCACCGTTTTGTTAATGACCTGACAGTGACGTCTGTTGCTGCCCGGCTTTTCAGAAAGAAGTTTGTATAGTATAATGTAAAAAATGGGGGGGGGAAGCATGAAAATGAAAAACACAATACCGCTTCTGGGCGGCCTGGCCGTGCTGGCGGCCGTGATCAGTTTCGGCCTTGCATTCATGGAGCATCCGGTCGGAGGCGATGCGGGATTGCTGGCGCGGGCAAAATGGGAGATGCGGGACGGTGAATTCGATCCGGACGGTTTCCGGATAGCAGCAAAGGCAGAACAGGGAGATTATTGTCTGATCTGGTTTTTTTGCGGCATAGAGGGTTCAGATCAGTATGTGCCGATGGAATTTGAAATTACCGGAGATGACGGATACAGATTTGTCAGCAGGCGGTTGCCGCTGAACAGAATAGTGGGAATTTATGAACTGTCGTGGAGAGATTCCTATAGCTTTCTGATTGCCAACGATGCCTGCCGGTATTTGTGTATTGATCCTGCTTACAGCAGTGAGACGATGCGGATAGAGATAGAGGAACAGCCCTTCCAGTACTGCTATGAGGATGACGGCTCATTTGACTGCCGTTTTCTGGATGCGAATGGAGAAGAGCTGCTGTGATTTTTTTCTCCTTCCATGTTCCTTGGGCGGATAAAGTGTGCTATACTGGTACAAGATGTCAGAAAGAGGAAGTGATGTTATGCGCACCATGGAGTTCAAGATGGAGCGCCACGGCCTTCTGGAAGTGGGCCAGGAGGTGACGGTGACAGAGAGTGCTCTGCCGACTTCATATTATTACACGATTGTCCCGGCCATCGCCATGAGCAAAAATTATCAGGCTTATGAGCGGCTGAAATCCACGAAGGGGACGGTCAAAGAGATCAACCAGACCAGCAGGGGGTATTACACCATTGTCGAATTTGATGAAGAAGAACCTTCCTGAGAATCAGGTACATACCATATCGCCGGTGTATGACAGCCATTCGCGGATTCTGATTCTGGGCAGCTTTCCGTCGGTGAAATCCCGGGAAGTAGGCTTCTTCTACGGCCATCCCCAGAACCGTTTCTGGAAGGTGCTGGCAGGAATTTTTCAGGAGCCGGTGCCGGAAACCATCGGGCAGAAAAAAGAGTTTCTGCTGGGCCAGGGGATCGCGGTGTGGGATGTGATCGCTTCCTGTGTGATTACCGGTTCCAGCGACAGCAGTATCCGGGACGTGGTGCCAAACGATCTGAGTACTGTTCTGGAAGCGGCGCCGGTGGAGAAGATTTTCTGCAACGGCGGTATGGCGCACCGGCTGTACAGGAAGTATCTGGAGCCTGTCCTGCACCGGGAGGCAGAGAAGCTGCCGTCCACCAGCCCGGCAAATGCTGCCTGGAGCCTGGAGCGGCTGACCGGGGAATGGAAGCGGCGGTTGCGGCCGGAAGAAATGCGGACAGAACAGGCTGGGGAGCGGAATGCGGGACAGCCCTGAAACGGCTGTTCGGACAGGCAGCCGTACGGAGGAATGCGGAAAGGAGGATAAAGCGGTGAAAAGCTACGAAACAGTCTGGGAGATTTTTAATCAGTGCCCCAACAATCAGATGAGAGATGTATTTATTGATGAAATAGAAACGGACGATCCCGAAGAATTTATCAGGGAAAAGTTCAGGGATAAAGAGATGACCTACGAAAAAACGGTGCAGAAGGACGGAACGATCATTTTCGATATTATCACGTCCGGCATTCACCAGCGCTATTCCTTTACGGAGTGCTGAGTGAAGCCTGCAGCAGCAGGAAAGGATGCGGGAATGGAACATTTATCAAAAGAAAAGCACACACATATACTGGACGACGGTACGGTGGTGGAGCACAGCCACGAGCATACCCATGCCCATACTCATCAGAATACGAAAGCTGTTCTGAACCGGATTTCCAGGGCCATCGGCCATCTGGAATCCATCAAGCGCATGGTGGAGAGCGGTAGGGATTGCAGCGAGGTGCTGATTCAGCTTTCGGCGGTCAAGGCGGCCATTAACAATACGGGCAAGGTGATCCTTCACGACCATATCGCCCACTGCATTGTGGACGCGGTGGAAAGCGGGGACACGGAAGCCCTGGAGGAGTTGAACCGGGCCATTGACCAGTTTATTAAATAAAGAAAAATCAAAAGGGAGATAACTGAAATGGAAAAGGAATGCAGCAACGAAGCGTGTACAAAGGAGAGCTGTGAGGGATGCCCCAGCAAGGGCAAACCCGATTTTCATGCGGAGCTGAACGCGGCGTCCAGGATCGGCCATGTGATCGGAGTGGTCAGCGGAAAGGGCGGAGTGGGCAAGTCCCTGGTGACGGCCTCTCTGGCCAATGCCATGCGGGCGCAGGGCTACCGTGTGGGAATACTGGATGCGGACATCACAGGCCCCTCCATCCCCAGAATGTATGGCCTGCATGGGCCTGCGCCGGTGGACGATGCAGGGATCTGTCCGCCTCAGGCGGCCAACGGCATCAAGGTTATGTCGGTAAATCTGCTGCTCCCGGGCGAGGACGAGCCGGTGATCTGGCGGGGGCCGATTATTGCCAGTATGGTGAAGCAGTTCTGGACGGATGTGGCCTGGGGGGAGCTGGACTATCTGTTTGTGGACATGCCGCCGGGAACAGGCGACGTGCCTCTGACAGTCTTTCAGTCCCTGCCGGTGGAAGGCATCGTAATTGTGACCTCCCCTCAGGATCTGGTGAAAATGATCGTTACCAAGGCTTACAAGATGGCACAGATGATGGCTGTTCCGGTGCTGGGCGTCATTGAAAATTACAGCTACGCCGTCTGCCCGGACTGCGGCCGGAAGATCGAAGTGTTCGGTGAGAGCCATGTGGAGGAAGCGGCTGCTTCCATGGGCCTGCCGGTGCTGGGCAGGATGCCCATTCAGACGGAATATGCGAGAGCAGCCGACAGCGGACGCTTTGCGGAGGTACAGAATGAATATCTGGACGAAGCTGCTGCGGCGCTGAGAAAATAGAGATACCGTTTCAGAAGGGCAAAGTGAAAGTTTACAGGAAGTTTACGGTAATTTTAAGCATATTGCACAAATATGAGATCGGTTTCATGTGAAATTCGGCGATTCGTGAATTGACAATTCCAGGCAAAAAATGAGATACTACTGCAAAAGAAAAAAGGAGTCCATAGGAATCTCTACAGCATTTTAGAAAGGGTGATTGGAATGTCGGAAACGAAAACGAAGGTCAGATTTCATGATGCAGAAGAAGTTGAGGAATTTGTGGATGCTGCTTCAAAATGCGATTTTGACATTAACATTTTTTATAACCGGATTATTATTGATGCGAAGTCTATTCTGGGAATCCTCAGCATGGATCTGAATCAGGCGCTGACAGTGCAGTGCTTCGGCCAGAATCCGGAGTTTAACCGCACACTGCAGCGGTTTGCCGTAATGTAAACAATAAAAAGAATTGACTGAAACAGGAGGGCGCCTCAAAACGGAAGGTTTTGGAGCGCTCTCTTTTCAGGTGAAAAAGGAAAGGAGGGGGAGTGTGGCTGAAAAGAAGCAGGAGCGAAAGGTTTCCGTCCGGGCGCTGGTGGAGTTCCTGCTGCGGAGCGGCGACCTGGACAACCGGGGCGGCGGATGGGCGGACCGGGATGCCATGCAGGAGGGCAGCCGTATACACCGGAAGATACAGAAGCGGATGGGCGGCGGTTATCAGGCGGAGGTTCCCCTCCGGTTCCGGAAGGAATATGAACACTTTATCCTGGCGGTGGAAGGCCGGGCCGACGGCGTCATAACCGGGCAGGACGGAGTGACAATCGACGAGATCAAGGGCGTTTACCGGAATGTGGAGCAGATGGAGGAGCCGGTTCCGGTCCATCTGGCTCAGGCGAAATGCTACGCCTATATCTACGGCCTGGATCACCGGCTGCGGGAGATCGGCGTCCAGATGACCTACTGCAGCCTGGAGACAGAGGAAATCCGCCGTTTTACGGAAAAGTATACGCTGGACGAGCTGGATCTGTGGTTCTCGGGCCTGCTGGATTCCTGTTTCAAATGGGTGGATTTCCAGGTGCGGTGGGAACAGCGCAGAAACGCTTCCATGCAGGGCCTGGACTTTCCCTTTTCCTACCGGGAGGGGCAGAAAGGCCTGGTGGCGGACATTTACCGCACCATTCTCCGGAAAAAGCAGCTTTTCGTCCAGGCCCCCACGGGCATCGGCAAAACCATGTCGGCGGTTTTTCCGGCGGTGCGGGCCATGGGAGAGGGGCTGGGAGAGAAAATCTTCTACCTGACGGCCAAGACCATCGCCCGGACGGTGGCGGAGGAGGCATTTTCCATTCTGTCCTTCCAGGGTCTGGCCTGCAAGACGCTGACCATTACGGCCAAAGAAAAGATGTGCGTCTGCGAGGAGCCGGACTGCAATCCGGAGACCTGTCCGCGGGCGAAGGGCCATTTTGACCGGGTCAATGACGCGGTTTATGAGATGCTCACAGAGCGGGATCGTTATGGGCGGGAGGAAATTCTGGCTCAGAGTGAGAAATGGCAGGTCTGCCCTTATGAGATGCAGCTGGATCTGGCTGTCTTTACCGATGCGGTGATCTGTGACTACAATTATGTCTTCGACCCGGCGGTGCATCTGCGGCGCTTTTTCGGGGAAGGAAGCCGGAAGGGGGATTATCTTTTCCTGGTGGATGAGGCTCACAATCTGGTGGAACGGGGCCGGGAGATGTACAGCGCCAGCCTGGAAAAAGAAGCTTTTCTGGAAATGAAGAAAAAGCTTCGCCCATACAGCAAGAAGCTGGAGCGCGCCCTGGAACGGTGCAACCATCAGCTGCTGGTCTATAAGCGGGAGCAGGAGGAGGAGGACTGCCGGGAGCTGGAGTCGGCCGGCGCTTTTGCGCTGCAGCTGACAGCCCTTCTGGGGCTTCTGGAGGATTTTCTGCAGGAAGGCGCTGACAGCGCGCTGCGGAAAGAGGTGCTGGAATTCTATTTTCAGGTGCGCGCCTTTGCGGCGATCTATGAGCTGCTGGATGATAATTATCTGATCTATACGCAACATACGGAGGAGGGGCGCTTCCGGATTAAGCTGTTCTGCGTCAATCCTGCGGTGAATCTGCAGAAATGTCTGGATCAGGGGCGCAGCTCCGTATTCCTGTCCGCCACCCTTTTGCCGGTGCGGTATTATCAGAGCCTGTTAAGCGCCAGGGAGGATGACTATGCCATTTATATTCCGTCTCCTTTCGATCCGGCCAGACGGTATCTGGCGGCGGGCAGCGACGTGAGCAGCCGCTATAAGCGGCGGGGTGAAGAGGAATACCGGAAAATCGCTTCCTATATTGACAGGGTGGCTGGAGCCAGGCCGGGCAATTATCTGGTGTTTTTTCCATCCTATCAAATGATGAGAAGCGTCCGGGAAATATTTGAAAGAGAGTTTCCGGCAGAAGAGCGCAGCTGTGTCTGGCAGACGCCCTCTATGGGGGAGGAGGCCAGAGAAGAATTTCTGGAGGGCTTTCAGGAGGAAGATGGGGGCTGCCGTATTGGTTTCTGCGTTATGGGAGGGATTTTTGCAGAAGGCATCGATCTGACGGGAAAGCGGCTGATCGGCGCCCTGGTGATAGGGACGGGGCTGCCGGGAATCAGCGGGGAGCGGGAGCTGCTGCGCCGCTTCTATGATCGCAGGGGAAAGAGCGGATTTGATTATGCCTACCGATTTCCGGGCATGAATAAGGTGCTGCAGGCGGCGGGACGGGTTATCCGCACTACAGAAGATGTCGGGGTAATCCTGCTGCTGGACGACCGCTTCCAGCTTCAGGAATACCGGAATCTTTTTCCAAGGGAATGGGCGGACTGCCGCCGCTGCCGCCTGGAGACGGTGGGCGGCGAGCTGGCAGAATTCTGGCGCCGGATAGACGATGACGGACGGCAAAGCCGGGAGAAGAAACAGGACTGAAGCTCAGAGAGAACCGGCGCGCTCAGGCGAAGAACTGGATAAAGGCTCTGGCCGCCTGGGGTACGGGCAGGTGCGCGTTGTGGGCGATGACCAGCTCACGGGTGGGCAGTGCTTCTTCGATCTGCACCTGGAACAGATTGCCTGGCTCCGTCAGGCAGTAGTCCGGCACGAAGGCCACGCCCAGTCCGATATTGGCTAGGTCGATGAGCAGGTCGTTGCTGCCAAGCTCGATTTCCGGCACCAGATCCAGCTGATGCTGCTGGAACAGATGGTGGAGAAATTCGCTGGTGGTGCTCTTGCGGTCCAGCATCAGGATCGGATGCTGCAGCAGTTCCTTCAGGGAAATGGTTCGCTCCGTCAGCTCCGGATAATATTCCCGGTTGGCGATGAACACGTCCTGGAAGGTGTGAATGGGGATGACGTTCATACGGTCGGGCAGATGGGAGTTGGGATAGTTGGTCACGATCAGGTCCACCTGCCCCGATTCCAGCAGATCCACGCAGCGGGTGGAGGTCTGGTTGGTCACTTTGATATGGACGCCGGGGTATTCCTTATGAAAGCGGTTCAGATAGGGTACCAGGAAATAGCGGCAGATGGTGTCGCTGGCGCCGATGCGGAGCTGGCCGCCGCCCAGGGTGCTGGACTCCATCACCTGCGCCTCGCCCCGCTGAATCAAGTTGACGGCGGGTTCCACGTAGCGCAGCAGGATTTCTCCCTCGGGCGTCAACTGTACCTTTTTGGTGCTCCGGATGAACAGCGTGATGCCCAGCTTCTTTTCCAGCACCTTGATGGACTGGCTCACTGCCGACTGAGAGATAAAGAGCTGCTTGGAGGCTTCGGAGAAGCTGAGGGAAGCAGCCACATGATAAAAGACTCTGTATAATTCGTAATTAATATCCATGATAAGTCCTCCTTATAACAGCAGTATAAAAATGAAAAAAGACAGCGTCAAGAGATTTTTTGCCGCATTGACAAATGAGGGAATCATGCTATAATGAAACCACATAAGGCGAAAGCGTTGACAGGAAGAGTACGCTGCGGCAATGCGCCAGAGAGGAACCGGCAGGTGGAAAGGTTCCGGCAGGAAACAGCGGAAAACCGACCTGGAGCGGCCCCAATCCGGCCCGGTGATTCCGTTACCATCGAAAAAAGTGGTTTTGAATTTTTTCAGACAAACAGGGTGGAACCGCGGATAACGAGAAGAGTATTCGTCCCTTGCAGTTTTTTATCGGAAGCTGCAGGGGACTTTTCTTATGCGGAAACGGGCGGCTCCGGCGGAGCGGAGCGCGGAAAACGGAGATTCTGACGAATACAGGGAGAAAAGGAGAAGAGACTATGATTATCACACTGAAAGACGGATCGACAAAAGAGTACGGTTCGCCGATGTCCGTGCTGGATATCGCGAAGGACATCAGCGAGGGGCTGGGCCGTATGGCTACAGCCGGAGAGCAGGACGGAGAAGTGGTGGATCTGCGCCATGTGGTGGACCGTGACTGCCAGCTGAATATTCTGACGGTGAACGACCCGGAAGGACTGGCTGCTTACCGTCATACTACCTCACATATTCTGGCCCAGGCAGTGAAGAGGCTGTATCCCCAGGCGAAGCTGGCCATCGGCCCGTCTATTGCCGACGGATTCTATTATGATATTGATATAGATGGAGGATTTACTCCTGAGGATCTGGAAAAGCTGGAGAGCGAAATGAAAAAGATCATTAAGGAAGCCCTTCCGCTCAGGCGCTTTACCCTGCCCAGGGATAAGGCTATCGCATTCATGGAGGAGAGGCAGGAGCCCTATAAGGTGGAGCTGATCGAGGATCTTCCGGAGGGCTCGGAGATCAGCTTCTATGAGCAGGGCGAGTTCGTGGATCTCTGCGCCGGCCCCCATCTGATGAGCACCAAGCCGGTGAAGGCCTTCAAGCTGACCAGCCTGGCAGGGGCTTACTGGAGAGGCAACGAGCACAACAAGATGCTGACCCGTATCTACGGTACGGCTTTCGCCAAGAAGAGCGACCTGGACGACTATCTGACGATGATAGAGGAGGCCAAGAAGCGCGACCACCGGAAGCTGGGCAAGGAGCTGGGGCTGTTCATGATGCACGACGCGGGCCCGGGGTTCCCGTTCTTCCTGCCCAAGGGCATGGTGCTGAAAAATACTCTGCTGGATTACTGGCGGGAGCTGCACCGGAAAAACGGATATGAGGAAATTTCCACGCCCATCATTCTGAACAGAAGCCTCTGGGAGACCTCCGGCCACTGGGATCATTACAAGGACAACATGTACACTACGGTGATCGACGAGCAGGATTATGCGGTGAAGCCCATGAACTGCCCGGGCGGCGTGCTGGTCTATCAGTCCGAACCCAGATCCTATCGTGATCTGCCCCTGCGGCTGGGCGAGCTGGGCATCGTACACCGCCATGAGAAATCCGGCCAGCTCCACGGCCTGATGCGGGTGCGCTGCTTCACCCAGGACGACGCCCATATTTTCATGACGCCGGAGCAGATGAAGGAGGAGATCAAGGGTGTGGCCCGGCTGATCGACGAGGTCTACAGTCTGTTTGGATTCAAATACCATGTGGAGCTGTCTACACGGCCTGAGGATTCCATGGGCAGTGACGAGGACTGGGAGCTGGCCACGGACGCGCTGCGGGGCGCGCTGGGCGAGCTGGGGCTGGACTATGAGGTCAACGAAGGCGACGGCGCGTTCTACGGGCCGAAGATCGACTTCCATCTGCAGGATTCTCTGGGACGTACCTGGCAGTGCGGCACCATTCAGCTGGACTTCCAGCTTCCTCTGCGGTTCCAGCTGGAGTACACGGGAGCCGACGGCGAGAAACACCGTCCGATTATGATTCACCGGGTGGCGTTTGGATCCATTGAGCGGTTTATCGGAATCCTGATTGAGCATTTTGCAGGAGCGTTCCCCACCTGGCTGGCTCCGGTGCAGGTGAAGGTGCTGCCGATTTCTGAAAAATTCCTGGATTACGGAGAAAAAATCAGGAAAGAGCTGGAGGACGCGGGAATCCGTGCGGAGCTGGATGTGCGCTCTGAGAAGATCGGCTACAAGATCCGCGAGGCCCAGAACCAGAAGATCCCATATATGCTGGTGGTGGGAGCCAAGGAAGAAGAGCAGGGCCTGGTGGCTGTGCGTACCCGCCAGGGCGGCGATCAGGGCCAGAAGAGGCTGGAGGATTTTATCGCTGCAGTAAAGGAAGAAATTGCTTCCAGAACGACGCAGCACGAATAAAAAAGGAAAAAAGTTCCTGCGGGAATAAAAACAGGGAAATTCGGCATACTATCTCCGTCAGAACATTGAAAGGAGGTATGAGGTATGCCGGCACTGAGTTGTTCAGCTATAACCTGTGTTTACAACGACGGCGAGCTGTGCTCCAAGGGTGATATCAGGATTGGAGGACAGAACGCCATGCATGCGGACGAGACCTGCTGCGAGAGCTTTATGGAACGGAAGGAAGGTTCCATGACTAACAGCATGGGAGAGGGCTGCGGATGCACCAATGTGGGCGTATACTGTGAAGCCTGTGACTGTGTCTCCAATGACAAGTCCAAATGCGTGGCGGGAGCCATTAATATTGACGGGCGCGGCGCATGCTGCATGGAGGATACCCGCTGCGGCAGCTTCCGCTGTACAAAATAACAGACGGAAAAAAGAGACAGAAAAGAACTGAGAAACAAAAAGAAAAGGCTCCGGGCCGTCTCTGCCTGTTTGGCAGATGTGCGGCACGAGGCCTTTTTTGCGGGTGAGTCCGACGCGCAGCATGGAGCATTTTTCAGCGTGCCGGACAGATGTGCAGCGCAGATCCGTTCAGGACTGCTGAAGATCCCCGGCTGTGATCAGATAGTTTTCCCCCTCCGGGTTGGAGTTGTTAGTCAGATACAGAGATACCTTCTGCGTGTCGGCCGGTACGCTGTAGGCCACCTCTGCCGTGACAGGGGCATCCTTTCCGGCCACGTCGGCTACGATCTGATCCGCCAGATAGTAGGCGGTGCAGACGTCTGTATCGTTGACGATGCAGCGGAAGCTCATGTCATCCACCAGTACAGGGTCGTCTGTCAGGGACTGATAGGTATAGGTAGCTACCAGTACCTGCTCCGGTTCCTCGGTATCTACCACGGCCCGGCGGTCGGTAAAGGAAATATCGGTGATGGTGACGGTATAGAGCTCCTGGCCATCCTGAGAAAAAGTACACGCTTCGCCCACAGCAGCCTGAATGGCCCCATCCGTGTCAGGCATATCGGTGGGGGCGGCACCCTCTCCCATGGCAGAAGGATCAACAGTAGGCGTGGGCTCTTCTGTCGGTGTCGGTGTACCGGAAGAAGCGGCAGAAGAGGCGGAGGATGATGAAACAGAACTCTCTGTTTCAGTATTGCCGTCAGAGCAGCCGCTCATAACCAGAGCGGACAGGCAGAACGCGGCTATCAGTGGATGAATCCATCTTTTTTTCATAATAAGAAACCCCTTTGCTTTTTAACAACAATTTTATCACCAGACAGGGCAGATGGCAAGGTTTCAGGCGGAACTGCTGTATTTTCGAAAATTTTTCGAAAATCTGCGAAAAGTTCAGCGATAAAATATCTGACAGAGACATAAGGTTTATGCTATAATAAATCTGTATTGTCCGGCATTGCAGGATAAAGGGTGCCCGCATGGCCGGATGAAGGAGATACAGGCGAATACCGACAGAGAGAAAAGGAGATAATACATGGGCGGCTTTTTTGGCGTGGCATCGCAGGATGAATGCGTGCTGGAACTTTTTTACGGAGTGGACTATCATTCACATCTGGGAACCCGGAGAGGCGGTATGGCAACATATGGAGAAGGCGGCTTCAACCGCGCGATCCATAATATCGAGAATTCTCCGTTCCGGACGAAATTCGACCGGGATGTCAGCGAGATGAAGGGCCATCTGGGCATCGGCTGCATTTCGGATTTTGAACCGCAGCCCCTTCTGATTCAGTCGAAGCTGGGGAGCTTTGCAATCACTACAGTGGGAAAGGTGAATAACTATCATGAGCTCCTGGAGCTGCTTTTTAATAATGCCCGGTCCCATTTTCAGGAGATGACCAACGGGCAGATCAATGTGACGGAGCTGATCGCGGCTCTGATCTGCGAGAAGGATTCTATATTGGAAGGAATCGAATACGTTCAGCAGGTGGTGGACGGTTCCATGACCCTGCTGGTTATGACGAAGGAAGGCATTTATGCGGCCCGCGACCGGTACGGAAGGACGCCGCTGGTGATCGGCCGCAAGAAGGGCGCTTACTGTGTATCCTTCGAAAGCCATGCCTATATTAATCTGGGTTATGAAGATTACGGTGAGCTGGGGCCCGGTGAGATTGTGTTCATCACGCCGGATGGCGTAAAGGTGCTGAAAAAGCCGGGTGAAAAGATGCGCATCTGCTCGTTCCTCTGGGTGTATTACGGTTATCCTACGTCCTCCTATGAGGAAATTAACGTGGAGGAAATGCGTTATAAGTGCGGCAGTATGCTGGCGAAGCGTGATAAGGGTACCGTAGATCCGGACATTGTGGCGGGCGTGCCGGATTCCGGACTGGCTCATGCCATTGGCTATGCCAATGAATCGGGGATTCCCTTTGCAAGACCCTTTATCAAATATACGCCTACATGGCCCAGGTCGTTCATGCCTACGGATCAGAGCCAGAGGGATCTGATCGCCCGCATGAAGCTGATACCGGTGCATGCCCTGATTGAAAATAAGAAGCTGCTGCTGATCGACGATTCCATTGTCCGCGGCACACAGCTTCGGGAAACCACGGAATTTCTGTACCAGAGCGGGGCTAAGGAGGTGCATATCCGCCCGGCCTGTCCGCCGCTGCTTCATGGCTGCAAGTTCCTGAACTTCTCCCGCTCCAAGTCAGATATGGAGCTGATTACCCGGAAGGTCATCCGTGACCGGGAAGGAGAGAACTGCACGGCGGAGGTGCTGGAGGAATATTCTGATCCCGGAAGCTGCCGGTACGCACAGATGATAGAGGATATCCGGAAGCGGCTGAACTTCACGACGCTTCGGTATCATCGGCTGGATGACCTGCTTGCTTCCATAGGACTGGAGCCCTGCAAGGTATGTACGTACTGTTTTAACGGAAAAGAATAAAGAAATGCTTGACATGGGCCGGCTTCCGTGATAGACTCAAACAGTGTGAAAACAAAGAAGAGTATCCGCTCTCACCTTAGCGCAATCGGGCGACTAACGGTTTATATGGTAATAAAGGACTTTATGTGTGGAGTCGTTATTATGCTGATTATGCGGATAGTCTGACTATCCGCTTTTTTTATCCTGCGGACAGGTAGTGTTGTGGGAGAAAATTGGCGGAGAGGCATGTCAACAGTGAATTTGGATGGAGGTATACTACAATTAGCGATTTCATGATTAATGAGCAGATTCGTGACCGTGAGGTTCGTCTGGTCAGTGAGAATGGGGAACAGTTAGGTATTATGTCAGCCAGGGATGCGTACCTGAAGGCTCAGGAAGCGGGTCTGGATCTGGTGAAGATTGCTCCGCAGGCGAAACCGCCGGTGTGCAAGATCATCGATTACGGCAAGTACAGGTATGAGCAGGCCAGAAAGGAAAAGGAAGCACGGAAGAAGCAGAAAACTGTGGAGATCAAAGAAGTGCGCCTTTCCCCGAATATTGATACCAATGATTTGAACACTAAAGTAGGTGCTGCCAGAAAGTTTCTGACTAAAGGAGACAAGGTCAAGGTTACGCTGCGTTTCCGCGGACGTGAAATGGCCCATATGAACAGCAGCAGGCATATCCTGGATGAATTTGCTGAGAGCCTGTCTGATATTTCGGTAATAGAGAAAGCGCCGAAGGTAGAGGGCAGGAGCATGACAATGGTTTTAACCGAAAAACGGAATTGATAATCAAGGAGGAAACAGACAATGCCAAAAATGAAAACCAGCAGAGCAGCAGCAAAGCGTTTTAAAGTGACGGGTACCGGTAAATTAGTGCGGAATAAAGCCTATAAGAGCCATATCTTGACCAAGAAAACCCAGAAGAGAAAAAGAAATCTGAGAAAGCAGACCACTGTGGATCAGACCAATGTAAAGAACATGAAGAAAATTTTACCGTACTTATAATTCGGGTGAAGGAGGAATTCAGAGATGGCAAGAATCAAAGGCGGCTTAAACGCTAAGAAAAAACATAACAGAGTATTGAAACTGGCAAAGGGCTACAGAGGAGCCAGAAGCAAACAGTATCGTGTGGCAAAGCAGTCCGTAATGCGCGCGCTGGCTACTGCCTATGCGGGAAGAAAAGAGAAGAAGCGTCAGTTCCGTCAGCTGTGGATCGCGCGTATCAACGCAGCGGCCAGAATGAACGGCCTGTCTTACAGCAAGTTTATGTATGGACTGAAGGCAGCGGGCGTAGAGCTGAACAGAAAGGTTCTGGCTGATATGGCTGTGAACGACAAGGAAGGCTTCACTACTCTGGCTGAGCTGGCCAAGAGTAAGGTTGCTTAAGAAAATACGTGATAGAAAAAAGCTCCGGCGCGGACGGAAAATTGTCTGCGCCGGAGCTTTTTTGAATTTGTGCTGTTCAGGGCTTTCTGCTGTCCGCGCTGCCCCACACCTTCTTTACATTTTCCAGACGCGCGCTCATTCCGGCCAGCAGGGCGTCCGCCACGGTCAGAGCTGTCATGGCTTCCACCACCACCACGGCACGGGGCACAATGACCGGATCGTGGCGTCCGCGGATCTCCAGCTCTATGGGAGCGCCGGAGCAGTTGACGGTCCGCTGCTTCGATGCGATGGAGGGGGTGGGCTTGAAGGCAGCCCGCACTACGATGTCACTTCCGTCGCTGATGCCGCCCAGGATGCCGCCGGCATGGTTGGTGAGCTTGGTGATGCGGCCGCTTTCGTCCATAGTGAAGCCGTCGTTATTCCGGGAGCCGGTGGAAGCCGCGGCGGCGAAGCCGTCGCCGATCTCCAGCCCCTTGACCGCACCGATGGACAGTATGGCCTGGCCCAGACGGGCGTCCAGCTTGTCAAAGACCGGATC
>DVJR01000107.1 GCA_018716575.1 Candidatus Scatomonas merdavium
TTCTGCTCCCCGTCATTGTAAGTGATCTGCGTGATTGTCTGTTCGGTTGTCCTGACGATCAGGCGGATAGAACGCTCCCCGGAATTGGAAAATCCGTTGACAGATTCTGTCGTCATAACGATCTGAACATCCGCATCATCGCTGATTCCATAGTAAGAGCGGAAATCCTCTTCCGATAAACCATCGCTTTCGGAATTTCTGATCCAGACCACCAGGCTTTTTCCGGCCTCCAGCTCAGTTCCGGCCGGGATCTCCCAGTCCGTCACCGTCGAACCGTTGATATTCTGTATCAGATAATCATCCATGGATACTGTCTGATCCGAGCTGTTGTAGATCTCCACATACTCGAAAGCATCTGTTCCCGAAGCCGTCGTCTGATCCGCCCGGTGCGTATCCGCTACGATCTCCGTAATCAGAAGCGGTGTGGACACCTCTACGGTCGTCTCCTGTGCAACGGCATCCAGCGTCTGCAGTTCGGAATTCTGTTCTGACTGAAGCTCTGTACCGTTCTGTCCGTCTTCCTGTGCTTTCCCGGAAATTGTCTGGCTGTTTCCTTCACTGCCTTCGCCGGACTCGTCTGCCGCAGTACTGTCGGCTGTTCCTGCGCCCGGCTGGCCATTCTGCCCTTCTTCTGCCGGAGTACCTTCTGACTCGCCTGTACCGGACTGTTCTGTAACAGTCTGCCCTGCGCCGGACTGCTCTTCCGCCTGCTGCTCATTGCTCTGGCCCGCGTCCGGCTGTTCCGTATCCTGATATACGGCTTCATTTTCCGCCGCATAGACGGGAACGGCCATTCCCGCGCCCAGGGATGATACTGTCACTGCTACGCTCAGTCCGCCCACGGCCAGACGGCGCAGCAGTCCCTCTCCAAGTCTCTCATTTCGTTCTTTCATCCTGTTTACATACTCCTTCCCGGTACAGACTGTAACGTCTGACCCCATACAGCATTCCTTACACTATGAGTCAGGTGGAGTATACCACAGGAAAATTCAGAACAGATGAAGTTCAGGTAAAACTCCGGTTAAATCTGCCTTCGTTGTCAATTTCACTTTTTTATGCTATGCTCACAGGTAACAAACGGAGCAGGGCAGACGCCATACGGGCCGCGTCCGGAGGGAAGGACAGAAATGGAAAGAAAAGTAAAAGAACTGATCGACAGACTGGAAAAAAATCATACGCTGGATACAGCGGAATACGCTGTTCTGATACGGGAGCGCACCCCGGAGACCGCCGGATATCTGGCCCGGAAGGCCGATGCGCTGCGCCGCTCTATCTACGGAAATTCCATCTATATCCGGGGACTGATCGAGATCAGCAGCTGCTGCAAAAACAACTGTCTGTACTGCGGCATCCGCCGGGGAAACCGGGAGTGCGAGCGCTACCGCCTCACCCCGGAGCAGATCCTGGAATGCTGCGCACAAGGCTATGCTCTGGGCTTCCGCACCTTTGTCCTGCAGGGCGGGGAGGATCCCGGATTTTCCGATGAACTCGTCTGCCAGACAGTGCGCGCCATACGGAACCGTTTTCCGGACTGCGCCGTCACCCTGTCCCTGGGGGAAAAAAGCCCGAAAATCTATCGCCTGTACCATGAAGCGGGAGCAGAACGCTATCTGCTGCGCCACGAAACAGCCGACCCCGTTCATTACCGGAAGCTCCATCCGCGGGAAATGTCCTGGGCACACCGGATGGACTGTCTCCATGTCCTGCGGAAAACAGGCTTCCAGGTGGGCTGCGGCTTCATGGTCGGTTCTCCCTTCCAGACAGCGGAGTGCCTGGCGGCCGACCTGAAATTTCTGGAAGAGTTTCAGCCCGAAATGTGCGGCATCGGCCCTTTTATTCCTCACCACGGCACACCCTTCCGGGAGTATCCGGCCGGAACGCCGGAGCTGACCGTATATCTGCTGTCCCTCATCCGCCTGATTCTCCCCGGCGTGCTTCTGCCCGCCACCACCGCCCTGGGCACCATTGCTCCGGACGGCAGGGAGCAGGGCATCCTGGCCGGAGCCAACGTCATCATGCCAAACCTGTCTCCCGCTTCCGTGCGGAAGAAATATGAGCTGTACGACAACAAGCTCTGTACCGGCGACGAATCCGCCCAGAACTGCGCTTCCCTGCGCCGCCGGATGGAAAAAATCGGATATGAAATCGTCACCGGCAGGGGCGATCCTGCAGTCTGACAGAACACCTCTTCTAAAATTAAATCTGACCAAACATCAAAAGAAAAATACCCTTGACGCCATCGAGAGCGGCGGCATCCCCGGATATCCATCCGGATTTTCCGGGGACGCGCGCCTGTTATGGGTCTATCCGACCCATAAAAAAGAGCCGGATAAAGAACAGGCATCTCAGCCTGCGCCTTTATCCGGCTCATCATTTCTCATGAATGATTTGCCCTCCGAGCAAGTACTTTTGCACTAATATTTCTTTCACTTTTTATCAAGCCGTAACACCCGTTTTTCCTGTTTTTCTTGCCCTTTCCTTACTATTTTCTTCTGCAAACCGGAAGATTCCTTTAATCTTTCTTAAGCCTTTCTTGCCCTCATTGACTTCCGTTTTGCCCCGTGCTAACCTCGGATTACAGCAGCGGAGCACCGCTCAATTCAAGGAAAGGAAGGAATCTCATGAAAAAATTTCGCAGATGGAACCGCGGGCTTTTGCTCGGCGCCGCTCTGATCGTCGGCATCATTATCTTCCAGTCAGTTGATCAGGCACGCTTTCAGCAAAGCGTTCCCGCAATCAGCAGCCGCATTCAGAATTATATGACAAACTGCGTCGCCGCACTGACAAACGCCAAAGACAAATCCGAAGCTCAGAACGCATTTCTGGAAAATGTAAATCAGTTCTGGAGCAACAACACCCGCAGCAGAAATTATTACGCCAGCAGTCGTTCTGATTTCTACAGCTATCTTTCCGGTTCCGCCGAATCAGAAGAATACGGACTGTCGGCAGCCATACCTCTGGCGCTTAACCTGAACATCACCGGCTGCCGTATTCAGAAAAACGGCCCCGGCGCCTGTACGGCTCTGGTCACTTATGAGCAAGACGCCTGGCTCGATCAGTACGGCACCTACCTGTCGCCCTTCTATATGGACTACGCCTACGACACACAGTCTGACACAGGTGACGATGCTACGCCGGCTTCTGTCTCCAGCGGCGAGGACGCGATCCGCATTACTTCCCAGCAGCAGGTGCTGCTCCAGCTTTATGAAGAGAACGGAGAATGGAAAATCGCCACCGCTTCTCCTCAGGGAAGCTACAGCGATTCTTCAATTGTAAAAAGAACGGAGGTGCCGGTATGACCGATACAGAAAAGAAAATTTCAGCAGACACGCCGGTTCTTTCCATCCGGCATCTGAACAAAACCATGGGAAAACGGCAGATTCTCAAAGATATCAGCTTTTCCTGCTATCCCGGAGAGGTATTCGGCTTCCTGGGGCCCAATGGCGCCGGAAAAACCACCACCATCAAAGTAGTCTGCGGCCTTCTGGCCATTGACTCAGGCGATATCGAAATCTGCGGAAACAGCATTCGAAAGCATTATGAGCGGGCTATGGCCTATCTTGGAGCTATTGTAGAAAACCCGGAGCATTACCGCCATATGAGCGGCTGGCAAAACCTGAAGCTGTATCAGAATATGCGGCCCGGCATCACCGACGAGCGCATACGGGAGGTTGTCAGCCTGGTAGGGCTGGAAAACAGAATTCAGGAACCGGTTCGGAAATACTCTCTGGGTATGCGTCAGCGCCTTGGGGTAGCGCAGGCCCTGCTGCACCGGCCAAAGCTTCTGATTCTCGACGAACCCACCAACGGCCTGGATCCGGCCGGCATCCGCCAGCTTCGGGATATTCTCAAGGAAATTGCCCACAGGGAAGGGGCTGCCGTACTCGTCTCCTCCCACCTGATGTCCGAAATGGAGCTGATGTGCGACCGGGTGGGATTGATCGTAAACGGTGAAATCCGCGATGTCAAACCCATCGGCGGTCTGATTGAAGAAGCCTATGATGGCAGCACGGCGTTCCTGTATCGGGTAGATCAGGCGGAAACAGCCGTGCAGCTTCTCCGTGAAAAATATCCGGATATTGCTGCCAGCCTGGTAACCGAACATGAATTTTCCGTCCGCCTGAAGCCGTCTTCAGAGCCTGATTCCGCAGGCACGCCCTTACACCAGGAGCTGGCCGCCTATAACAGCTTTCTGATCCAGTCCGGAATCACACTGTATACAGTAGCGGAAACACAGGACCACACATTGGAGGATGCATTCATCCGCCTGACTGACGAAGGGGGGAATCAAATTGTTTAAATTAATCCGGAATGAATACAGCAAACTGTTCACCCGGCGGACAACACAGATCCTGCTGGTACTTCTGCTGCTGGCAGCCATTGGCCTGGCCTTTTTCTTCCATCTGCCGTTGTTCAATGACAACTCCTATGAAACCGTAGACATCTCCGCTGAATCCGCCGTGGAAGAAGCCGGGGAAATCCAGTCTCCGGAAGACATGCGCCATCAGAATACAGAAAATGCCCGCCTGGCCTATTCTGACCTGCAGGCACAGGCAGAATCAGGAACGCCGGTGGATCCTTCCCAGCTTGAAACGGCCCGGAACGATTTTCTGATCGCTCAGTATATTGAAAACCATCAGCTGGATGCGACTCTGACCTTTGATGAATATGGAAACAACGTCACAGATTCCCGCCTGATCCTCACTCTGTGCCAGGCACCCATGCTGATCACTCTTCTGGCTCTTGTCATGATCGTTGTAGCGGGAGGGATCACTGCCAATGAATTCAGCCAGGGCACGGTAAAATTCCTGCTGATCAACCCGGTGCGGAGAGGAAAAATTCTGTGGAGCAAATTTCTCTGCTGCCTGAGCCTTCTGATAGCCCTGTTCTTCCTGCTGTTCGGGCTGGAAGTGGTGCTGCTGGGCTTCAGCTACGGATTTTCCGATCTGGCCGGACAGTATGTCCATGTAGTTGGCGGAACTGCTGTCGGCACGCCAATTCTGGTTTATAGCTTTCAACAGTTCCTGCTTTCCGGAATCAGTCCACTTCTGATGATGACCATGGCCTTCGCCATCAGTTCCCTGTTCCGAAGCTCTGCCCTTTCCATCGCTCTGGGACTTGGCGGGCTCCTGGGCGGCAGCATGATCACTCAGATTCTGGCTGAAATGGGCGTGGACGGCGGCCGCTATCTGCCGTTCTCAAACACGGATCTGGCCTCCATCGCTGCAGGAACGCCGCTCTTTCCCAACCAGACGCTGACCTTTGCCGTCGTCGTACTGCTGGTCTACATGGGGCTGTTCCTGCTGATCGCCTACGACGGCTTTACCCAGAGGGAAGTCTGACGGATTTTCCGACCCGGACTTTCCGGACGACAAAGCGCCTGCCGGAACCGGATATGGCTGTTTCGCCGCATCCGGTTCCGGCAGGCGCCTTTTTCTGCTGTTTCTCAGTGACTTTTTCTTACCCTGAAAAACACCAGAAGAACTGCAGCCGCTCCGACAGCAATACAGACACAGACCGGCAGCAGCCGAAACACAAAACCCTGCTCTCTGTCTGCCGTCGATTCCGCCGCCGGTTTCTCCGCAGAATACAGCACAAATTCCAGCTCACCTTCCGGCAGGCCTGGCAGCTCCAGTCCGTAGCCGCCTT
>DVJR01000108.1 GCA_018716575.1 Candidatus Scatomonas merdavium
CTGCCAGGCGGCGGTTCAGATCTTTGATCTGAAGATCAATGATGCTTGTAATATTATCTTTGGTCAATGGCTTGAACATGATTGTCTCATCCAGACGGTTCAGGAACTCCGGCCTGAAGTGGGCCCGCAGATCCTGATGCACCATATCCTGGGCTTCCTGGCTGATGCTTCCGTCATCCTTAATGCCGTCCAGCAGATACTGGGAACCGATGTTGGATGTCATGATCAGGATCGTATTCTTAAAGTCCACCGTCCTGCCCTGCGAATCGGTGATCCGGCCGTCGTCCAGCACCTGCAGCAGCACGTTGAACACATCCGGATGGGCTTTCTCTATCTCATCGAACAGTACGACAGAGTACGGCTTTCTCCGCACGGCTTCTGTCAGCTGCCCGCCTTCCTCATAGCCCACATATCCCGGAGGCGCTCCGATCAGACGGGACACGGAATATTTCTCCATGTACTCGCTCATATCGATACGCACCATGTTATTTTCATCATCAAACAGCTTCTCCGCCAGCGTCTTGGCCAGCTCCGTCTTGCCCACGCCGGTGGGCCCCAGGAACAGGAAGGAACCGATGGGCTTCGTAGGATCTTTGATGCCTGCCTTGGAACGGATAATGGCGTCGGAAACCTTGGTCACCGCTTCATTCTGCCCGATCACCCGTTTGTGCAGCTCCTGCTCCAGCCCCAGGATTTTCGTCCTCTCGCCTTCCGTCAGCTTCGCCACCGGAATTCCCGTCCAGCGGGAAATAATTCTGGCAATTTCTTCATCCGTTACGCTCTCGTGCACCAGAGAAAGATCCTGGTTTTTCACCTTCTCTTCCTCCGCTTCCAGCTGCTGGCGCAGTCTGGGCAGCTCGCCGTACTGCAGCTCCGCCGCCTTGTCCAGATCGTAATTCTGCTGCGCCGTCTGTATCTGGCGGTTGATGTCCTCAATCTGTTCACGCAGCCTGGACAGCTTTTCCACCGTCGTCTTTTCATTCTCCCACTGGGCTTTCTGCACGTTAAAGGCATCCCGCATTTCCGCCAGCTCTTTCTGCAGAGCTTCCAGACGCTCCCGGCTTAAATTATCCGTTTCTTTCTTCAGAGCGGCTTCCTCAATTTCCAGCTGCATGATCTTCCGGTTCTGCTCATCCAGCTCTGTGGGCATGGAATCCATCTCCGTCTTGATCAGCGCGCAGGCCTCGTCTACCAGGTCGATGGCCTTATCCGGCAGGAAACGGTCGGAAATGTACCTGTCCGAAAGAGTCGCGGCCGCCACCAGGGCGCTGTCTGTGATCTTGACGCCATGGTATACCTCATACCGCTCCTTCAGGCCACGCAGTATGGAAATTGTATCCTCCACCGTAGGTTCATCCACCATGACCGGCTGGAAACGTCTCTCCAGAGCCGCGTCCTTCTCAATATATTTCCGGTACTCGTCCAGCGTCGTGGCGCCGATGCAGTGCAGCTCGCCTCTGGCCAGCATGGGCTTCAGCATGTTGCCCGCGTCCATGGCGCCGTCCGTCTTGCCGGCTCCCACAATCAGATGCAACTCGTCGATGAACAGCAGAATCCTCCCTTCGCTCTTCCGCACCTCTTCCAGAACGGCTTTCAGCCGCTCCTCAAATTCGCCCCTGTACTTGGCGCCTGCCACCAGAGCTCCCATGTCCAGGGAGAAAATCGTCTTATCCTTCAGGCCTTCCGGCACATCGCCTCTGACGATACGCTGGGCCAGTCCTTCCACAACGGCCGTCTTGCCGACGCCGGGCTCACCGATCAGCACCGGGTTATTCTTGGTTTTACGCGACAGAATCCGGATGACATTCCGGATCTCCGCATCACGGCCGATCACCGGGTCCAGCTTCTGATCTCTGGCCTTTTCCACCAGATCGACGCCGTACTTGTTCAGCGTATCATAGGTGCTCTCCGGATTGTCCGTGGTCACACGCTGATTGCCCCTGACGGTGCTCAGCGCCTGCAAAAACCGCTCCCGGGTAATCCCATACTCGCCGAACAGCTTCTTCATGGACGGACTGGGATTCCGCAGCATAGCCAGGAACAGATGCTCCACCGATACGTATTCATCGCCCATGGCCTTCGCCTCATCCTCGGCGCTGACCAGTGCTTTGTTCAGGTACTGGCCGATATAAGGCTGGCCGCCCTGAACCTTCACGCGGGCATTCAATGCTTCTTCCACCCGGTTCAGAAAGTGTTCCTTCTGTATCTCCATCTTCTCTATCATTTTAAGGATCAGACTGTCCTCCTGATGCAGAAGGTTGTATAACAGATGCTCCTGTTCAATTTCCTGATTTCCGAACTCATAGGCGGTCTTTTCCAGATCCTGCACTGCTTGCAGAGATTTCTGGGTAAATTTGCTGATATTCATAATCTTACACCTCCCAACGAGAATCACAGCCGCAAAGTCTGGTGCTTTTCGGCTGCGCTCTTACTTGTTCTATTGTGACTATAACATATGTTGTTAGCACTGTCAATAGGTGAGTGCTAATTTTTTTTGTGAAAAATCTGTGAACATTATTGCTCTCTTTTTCATTTCTTACATAACCAGCCCGATACCCCGGAACAGTGCTGTAACTGCCAGCACAATCAACGCCAGTTTCAGACTTCTTTCAGCCGCTCGCCTTCTTCTTCACTCAGATACCCGTATTTCACCATCTGTCCGACCACCGTCTGACGCCGTTGCTCGGCCAGCTCCGGATGATCGCTGAGCGCATAGGCGGACGGCGCATTGGGAAGTCCTGCCAGCATCGTACACTCATAGGCATTCAGTTCCCCCGGCACTTTGTGATAATAGCCCCGGCTGGCTTCTCCTATGCCATAATACCCGTCCCCGAAATAAATGGTATTCACATACAATTCCAGAATTTCGTCCTTGGTATACTCCCGTTCCAGTTCCATGGCCATAAAAGCCTCCGCCACCTTCCGCACCAGCTCCTTGTCCTGATCAAAATACATATTTCTCGCCAGCTGCTGCGTAATCGTACTGCCTCCCTCTTTCATGCTGCCGGACAGCAGGTCATTTTTCAGAGCTCTTGCAATGGCAATCACATCAACGCCTCCATGCTCCCGAAACCGGTGATCCTCCACAGCCACCACCGCGTTCAGATATGTCTCCGGAAGCTCTTCTATCCGCACATAGTCCGGATCGCTGCGAAGTTCTGCCACCTTATCCGCTATGCTTTCCTGTTCCAGCGCCTTACGATAATCCCCGTATCCCATACAGACCAGAACGATTCCCGCCGCCAGAATCACGCCGAGAACCGCCAGCAGAATCCGTTTTATCCATTTCTTCAATTTCATCTCTCCTTCACACAGTCCCTTGCCAATGCTATGGCCGCCGTTTGGAAAATCTTTTCCCCGGCCATCTTACTCTGCGAGTATACCATGCAAATCTTACAGGAGCCTTGCGAAAACCTTTCGTTTTCCCTGTATTTTTTCTTGTGATTTTCTTAGTGGGGTCTGTGGGAATAAAGAACCGGGCTGCCGCTGTCTCAGTCAGCTTCTGTTCCGCTCTGATCCAGCCGCGCCCGGCCCTTCATTCATATATGTTTTTTCTTTTTCACTGTGCGGCTCCGAAGCCTCCGCACTTCCTGCATCGCGCTTTTCTTATTTTGCTTTTCTTCTCTGCTTCAAAAACACTATTCTCTCACCTGCTCCTGCGCCTGAAATCCCTCCTCGTCTGAATACGAAATCACTATATATCCGCCCGTCTCTCCATCCGGAACAAGAACTCTCTTCTCCTGCGCTCCAATAACCCACACGGCCTCATCTGCCAGATCGGTAGAAACATCTGCTGACGACCATGCATGCAGCTCTGTCAGTCCCGTCTCCGAGCAGTCATACATCACCAGCCGCAGGCCTGCCGCGCCGTCCGTATCCGCATCCGTCTCCCGCTCAATGCACAGCAGCCTTCCGTCTGCCCAGCTGATCAGGCCGTCAAATGTACTGTCCACCGCCAGTTCCGCATTCAGGTACGGGCTGGCAGGTTCCCACAGATCCAGAACCAGAAGCAGCCCGCCGCTCTCTCCGGCTGCGGAAATATATGCCCGGCTGCCGTCATAGCAGACTGCCTCGGCGCCCTGCTCCAGGTTCAGCCCTTCCAGGATGCCCACCGGATACAGCCCGCTGTCGAGCACATATAAACTGCCTTCCATCTGTTCTGTCTCATCGTTCCAGCTTTCAGACAGCACCCGGAGATAGCCGTCCTGTTCATTTATCCACGCCGAATCCTGCACGATTCCCCGGAAAGACAGCGCCCCCAGGGGAAGCAGGCCGTCTTCTGTCAGTTCAAATCCCGCAAGATTTGTTGTATATCCGGTTTCATTATGACTGATTTCTTGCAAAATTGCGTTGCCGCCCTTCAGGCAGACTTCCATATTTCCACCGACGATCATTCCGCTGCCGCCGACGGTTCCCGGATTCTCTTCGCTGACCGCAGAGAACAGCCACGCCCGGTTTCCTCCCTGTGCGGAAAGATAGCTGTTTTCCGCCGAAACGGCCTGCCCGTTAATCTGCGGCATCCATTCCTGCTCCGCATTTTCCTGTTCCGCCATACTTTCCGTTTTCTCCGTCTCACCGTTCTGTCCGGAAGATTCCGGAGTTTCCGGCAGCGTCACCGCTGTTTTCGTGACAAGCTGCACACTGCCATTCCATTCCGCCGAATCCACATATTCGCCTTCCTGCGATACTGTTCCCAGAAGCTCCGGTTGTTCCAGGGCAGATATATCATAGGTCAGCAGCCGCGTTTCACTTTCTGTTCCCACGACAACCCGCAGCGTCTCTCCGTCTCTGTATACAGCCTTCAACTGTTCGCCGCTTTGAATTTCTGCCAGCCGGACTTCTTCCGCCGTCACAGAGCCGCCGTCCCCGGCAGTCAGAATCTGCAGGGTTTGCTCTTCCAGCATATAAGCTCCGCTGCCGTCTGTGCAGATTTCATCTCCCACCGCTGACATTTCACCCGTTTTCGACTCGCCTGTCCCGCTGTCTCCTGCATTTGCTCCTTCGGCTTCCGCATCATCCTGAACAGAGCCTGCCGCCGCCAGGTATTCCCGAATCTCCTCATAGCTTCCGGCCTGAGTATACAGGCTGCCGACATCTTCCGCTTCCCAGCTGTCAGTACCGTTGCTGTATGCACTTGCCGAAAAACCGCCTGCCGCTCCACTCTCCGCCGCTGCCTCTTCCGGTGCGGCAGCGCCAGCGGTTGCATCCGACGCTTCTGAAGCCGTTCCAAAAGACATCATGCTTCCTGATGAACTGCTGTCCGCTCCCCGCTGTCCCAGAACAATCAGACCCACGCACAGCACGACTGCCGCTGCGCCAAGCAGGCTTTTCTGCCACATCTGGCGGCGGCTTTTCCTGGCTGTACGCAGCTTCTGAGCCGTCTGCTCCAGCCTTTTTTCCATTATCTCCGGGCACAGTCCTTCCGGTACCGGAATTTCCTGCGCGGAGGCCAGAAGCTGTTCCAAGATTCTTTTTTCATCCATTCTTCGGCACCTCCTTCTCTCCCAGAATCAGACTCATTTTTTTCAAAGCCCTGCTCTCCTTTGAGCGGACCGTATTTTCATTCATATGCAGGGCCGCCGCGATCTCCCGGCTTTTGTATCCGCCGAACAGATGCAGAGAAATAATCAGCCGTTCCTCCGCTTCCAGACGGGCAAAGGCCTTCCTGACTTCCACATGCTCCGCCACGCTGCCCAGATCATCCGACGACAGATCATCCGGCAGCTCCACAGTCTTATGCACATACTCCTTCAGCTTCATCCTGCATTTATTAGACAGAATCTTAAACATCCAGCTGCGAAAAGCATCCGCATTCCGCAGCTTATGTATGGATGCAAACGCATCCGTAACCGTATCACTGACCACATCCTCAGCATCATGAGAATTTTTCAGCGTGTACAACGCAAATTTATATAAATCCTGGTAAATCTGCGTATAAAGAGCCGCAAAAGCCCCTGCATCTCTCTGCCTGGCTTTTTCCACCAGATGCAGATAACCATCCATCGTGTTCACCCCTCTTAAAACGCGTTTTTTCGGTGTTCATCTTTACTGTGTCGCAAAATCTCAGAAATGTTGCAGAAAAAATTCCGGTTTGACGGGGAAGGCGCGTAGAAAAAATCCGGACGGATAGAAGAATACCGCTGTCGCCGGCTGCTGTTTCGGGATGCAAGACCATCTATGCAGTTCCGGACTTTTGCTAAAACCGGCGCCGGAAGGGGAGAAACTCGCTTCGCTCAGACAGTCTCCCCTTCCAGTGCCAACGCAAAAATCCGGAGCCGCAAGATGGTTAGCATCCCTGCAAAGGCAGCCGGCGACAGCGGTATTTTCTATCCTGTTTTCTTCCCTTTCTCTGCACCCGAACCCCACAAAATTACATATATGGTAAAATCAATACGGCAGTTAATCAGCTTTTATCCGCTGAACCGTATACTGACTACAATATAGTCCCGGCGTTATCTGCCATGGAGTTTTGCGGGGAGACAGGAAAAATCCCCGATGCAGAGATCAGGAAGGGAAGGGTCCGGCTGGGGAGCGGCCTTTACAGAAGCGTTAGAAGATCTTGGTTTTCCGGCGTGAGGCGTTAGGAACGTGCAGACCATTGTCTGAGCGACAGCGAGTTATGGTCTGCACGTTCCTGTTTTTAGCCTCATACCGGAAAGCCTTAGATCTTCTTCACTTCGAAACCAGCCGTTTTCCAGCCGGACCCTTCCCTTCCGTCCTCTTTTCGAAATTCTTCCCGGCTCCCCGTCAAACCGGAATCATCTTATATGAGGTTTTCCGGATTCAGGCACTCCAGCTCCGGCGCCACAAAGCGCCCGTCCTTCCGGATCAGGACATCATCAAAATAAATTTCCCCGCCGCCGTACTCCGGTCTCTGAATCCAGACCAGATCCCAGTGTACCGCCGACCGGTTGCCGTTCCAGGCATCTTCATAACAGCTGCCAGGTGTGAAATGAATAGATCCCTGTATTTTTTCATCAAACAGAATATCCTTCATAGGCTCCAGAATATAAGGATTGACTCCGATAGCGAACTCTCCCACATATCTCGCGCCTTCATCCGTGTCAAACACCTGATTGATTCTTTCAGTATCATTAGCCAGAGCTTCTGTGATTTTTCCATCCCGGAAAGTCAGCTTCACCTGCTCAAAAGTATAACCCTGATACAGGGACGGCGTATTGTATGAGATAGTCCCATTGACGGATTCCCGAACCGGAGCCGTATACACTTCTCCATCAGGAATGTTCATATGGCCCGCACAGGGCACAGCCGGAATACCCTTTATGGAAAATGTCAGATCCGTGCCCGGCCCTGTCATTCTCACCCGATCCGTCCGGTTCATATAATCCACCAGCTTCTCCATGGCCCTGGCCATTTTTGAGTAGTCCAGATTGCATACCTGGAAATAGAAATCCGCAAAGGCTTCCGTACTGGTTCCGGATAACTGCGCCATGGCAGAGTTGGGATATCGCAGCAC
>DVJR01000109.1 GCA_018716575.1 Candidatus Scatomonas merdavium
CATAACGCGCAAGTCTGGAACATAAAATCTTATTCTGCGCCAGCTGCAGCGCCTCATTATGCCGGGCACTTTTCAATTTCATCGGCCTCTCCTTTCCGCTAATAAACGGGACTTATTTCGCAATCAGCCTATTGTTTTCTTCCATTATATCGGCCGGGCGCCGGAAAATCAACACCGCATAATCCCCCATGCCCGCAGCATGATTCATCGCGCCTCAGCACCGCAGCTTTACATCCTCAGGCGGAATGTCCGCGGCGCAAAACGGTACACCAGGACACAGGCCAGCACGGAATAGAGTGCGCAGAACAGAATGCACAGCGCCCCGAACAGCCGGATATCCATCTCAAGCTGCATCAGGAAGAAGCAGAGCAGATACGTCCCGGTCAGAATCAGCCGGTAAGCGGCGCTTTTCATCTCGGTTCCGGCCGTATAGGGCTGCAGCAGATAGTAAATGGTCAGATAATGTATCGAGAAAAACACACTCATTCCGCAGACAGCCGCGAACAGAACCGGATAGTCGAAAGGATTTTCTACGCCTCCCGAAGCGAACAGCAGGACGTCCAGGCCGGCGCCGATTACCAGAGCCGGAAGCAGGTTGATTTTGATGATCTCCCGCAGGCGTATGCGAAACAGCTTCAGGATCATCTCCGGGCGTTTGAAAAAAGAATAGGTCAGCAGGCTGTGATCGCAGTTCATGAACAGCGCCTGGGTAAATCCCGTCCCCCGGTTGACGCAGTACATGATAAACGTAAAGTAAGGCAGCGATACGCTCAGCAGCTCGTTGGCAGGATTTTTCAGTTCCGGGCGCAGGTAAAAAGCCAGAAGCACGCCGAGAATGAGGAGCAGGGCCACAGCCGCCGTCCTCTCTGATGATTTCCAGAGAATCTTTCTGTGGCGGCGGATGAACAGCTCGTTGAGATACTCGAACCCCTTTTTTTCGCTGGTAATACTCACATCCGCAGCAATCGCCTTCCGGCTCTGCTGTCTGGAAAGCTGTTCCGGCTTCACACTGTCCAACTGGCGCATCATCTGGGACAACAGCTCCTGACTGACCTCCCGGTAAAAGGAAAACGTGAGAATCTTCCGCAGAGAAAGAATTCCTGCCGGAATAAACGCAGTCATGACAGCCATGGAAATTTCCCCCGGAAGCACGGCTCCGGCAGCCGGAAGGCCGTAGGCTGCCGCCAGTAAAAGCCCGGTTGCCAGCCAGAGATATTTTCCCAGCACATTTTCATTGTAGGCCACTCCCAGCCGTTCATATTTCCGCAGCTTCCAGGCGGAAAATGCCAGCTTGATACCCGCTACGGAAAACGGCAGCGCCAGACAGAACCAGAGCGGAACGCCCCGCTGCAGGCCGAACCAGAGGGA
The DNA here is from genome assembly GCA_018716575.1 of Candidatus Scatomonas merdavium. Classification (GTDB taxonomy): domain Bacteria; phylum Bacillota; class Clostridia; order Lachnospirales; family Lachnospiraceae; genus Scatomonas; species Scatomonas merdavium. The sequence goes on from DVJR01000109.1 coordinate 1,369, forward strand.
AAACGGCAGGAAACCCACAATCACCTTCAGAATGGAATATCCGTAGTTGACCAGCGTATATTCCCGTGCGTCCATCCGCAGCAGAATCACAGCGTAATATTTATCCCTGGTGGGATTGAAAAGGCTCGTATTCATAAACGCGCCGATAACCGTCAGAAACAGCAGAATATGCAGATATACCTGGCCTTCCGGCAGCTTCTCATACAGTATGCCGATTCCGGCGACCATCGTGATAAAATACAGAAATTTTCCCAGAAAAACCGAAAGAATTTCCCACAGAACCGAAAGAGCGTTGGCAAATATCTTCAAGCCTCTCACCCGGTACAGCGAGGACGGTATCAGCCGCCGCACCAGCGGAAGCTGGCGGAGCGAATAGAGAATTCCGTTCACGCGGTAGGTATTCCGCAGGGAAAATGAAATACGAAGCGTCTTATTCATGGCCATCCTCCCGCAGCGCTGCCAGAATTCTCTCCCGGAAGCCCTGGCTGTCCAGGTCGGATTTATCCACCCGTTCCAGCTCCCCATGGCTCAGCAGCACGATTTCATCGCACAGATCCAGCGCCAGATCCATAATGTGGGTGGAAAATATTGTAACGCGGTCCTGCTTCAGCGACCGCAGAAGCTGCTTCATCTCTTCCGCAACCACCACGTCCAGGGAGGTCAGCGGCTCGTCCAGCAGCAGAACCGCCGGACGGGCGATCATGTTGACCAGCATCTGCATTTTATTTTTCATGCCGTGGGAATAGTCCTTCAGCAGCTTGTCCCGGTCCTCCGGCTCGATACTTATATCCTCGAAATATTCGTCCACAGACTTCGGATTCACGATGGATTTCTCGTTGATTTCCAGAAAAAATTTCAGGAATTCCCGTCCGGTGAGAAATTCCGGCACCGTCGGAGTGGAAAGCACATAGCCGATATCCCCCGCCTTCACCTCCCGGCGTTTTCCGTCCTCTTCCAGCCAGAACGCGCCGCCGTCGCATTTCAGATCCCGGTTGACGCAGTTGAACAGCGTGGTCTTTCCCGCGCCGTTCCGCCCCAGCAGTCCGTAGATCTTTCCGCTTTCAAAAGAAAAGCTGATATCCTTCAGAACTTCTTTTCTGTCAAAATGCTTCGATAAATGCTCTATCACAAAATTCATGGTCTGTCCTCACTGCCGCCTCTTCGTCGCTCCCGGCAGCTCTCCCTCCCGCGAAACCGCCGGTCTTGTCCCGCCGGTTTCTGTATTTTTCTCGATTATAGCCATTCTGCTGTTATAAGTCAAATTTTTGTATATCAGGTTTCTGACATTTTTTATAAAATTTTCGAATCTTATCCCCGTGCCGGATGCTTTCAGAAAACAGCCCCGTTTACAGGCGGCGCCCACCATGTTAAGATAAGAAATCATATACATCCCGGAGGTAAAAGTTTGGAAGTAAACTTCCCAATCTACCATTATTGACGCAGTAAGTGCGTCAGAAAGGAGGAAAGCATGGGAACCAGAGAAAAGCTGCTCTCACTGTTGGAACAGAACAGAGACAGATATCTGTCCGGCGAGGAAATCGCCGGACTGCTGAACGTATCCAGAACGGCTGTCTGGAAGGCTGTGAACTCCCTGCGCGCGGCGGGCTGGGACGTGGACGCGGTCTCCCGCCGCGGCTACCGGCTGGCTGCCGGTACGGACGTTCTGTCGGACGCAGGCATACGGAAATATCTGGAACCGGAATGGTCCGGCCTGACTCTGGAGGTGCTTCCCGAAACGGCTTCCACCAATGATTTTCTGAAGGAAAAGGCAGCTTCCGGAGCCCCGGAGGGCTATGTCGTGACCGCCGGAAGCCAGACCGCCGGAAAGGGACGGACGGGGCGCAGTTTCTTCTCCCCTGCCGACACCGGCGTTTATTTAAGCCTTCTGCTCCGTCCTGCCCGTTATACGCCGCAGCAGGCCGTCCGTCTCACCACCATGGCGGCTGTGGCCGCCTGTGAAGCAGTCAGCGGACTCACCGGAGAACAGGCCATGATCAAATGGGTTAACGACATCTTTCTGCACGGGCACAAGGTGAGCGGCATTCTCACAGAAGCCGCTCTGAGCCTGGAAAGCGGCTTTCTGGATTTTGCCGTGCTGGGCGTAGGCTTTAACGTCTATCCGCCCCGGGGAGGATTTCCCGAAGAACTGCGCTCTGTGGCTGGCTCCGTCTTTCCGTCTCCCCACGGCGATGGCAAAAACCGCCTGGCCGCCGCATTTCTGAACCGATTCTTTCGCTGTTATACTGCTCCGGAGGACAGCGCGTGGACGGAGGAATACCGGAAGCGCAGCCTGGTCGTCGGAAAGCGGATTCTGGTGCTTCTGCCGGACGGCCAGCGGGAAGCGGAAGCTCTGGATGTGGACGAAAACTGCCGTCTGCTGGTCCGGTATGATGACGGTGCCGAGGAATGCCTGACGGCAGGTGAAATCAGCATATTGCCTTTGCAGACCGAATAGCTGCCTTTCTCATTTTTTCATTCCGCGGTAATACCACACCGCCAGCTGGGTTCTGTCCCGAAGTCCCAGCTTGTCCAGAATGTTGCTCAGATAATTTCTCACCGTGCCCTCTCCCAGGCACATTCTCCCGGCGATCTCCCGGTTGGACAATCCTTCCGCCACCAGGGAAATCAGCTCGGCCTCCCGCTCCGTCAGTTCCGCCGCGCGCACGCCCGATCCGCCTTTTCTCTGAAACAGCTCCGGAATCCGGGTCATGATTTCACTGCCGAATACGGTCTGTCCGCTCTGCACCGCCCGCAGCGCCGGAAGTATGCTGGCGTAATCCTGTTTCAGCAGATACCCTCTGGCCCCGGCCCGGATGGCCCGGACGATATACTCATCGTCCAGAAACGTGGTCAGCAGCAGAACCTTCGCCTCCGGATGACGTTTCAGTATCTCCTCCGATGCCTCCAGCCCGCTCATGCCCTCCATGCGAATATCCATAAGAAGCACATCCGGCCTATGTTCCTCATACAGCGTCACGGCCTCCGCCCCGCTGTTCCCGGAGCCGCAGATCTGAACCTCCCGCTCTGCTCCCAGGATCGTTTTCAAAGCCATCACGATCATCGGATCGTCATCCACCACCGTAATTCTCATATCATACGTTCTCCTTCGGTATAGAAATAAAAATCCTGAAGCCGCCCTCGCGGCTGATCTTCAGAATGCCGCCCAGGGCGCGCACCCTCTCTTCCATGCCGATCAGGCCGATTCCGTCCGGCTTTTCCTCCGATGCCCGGAGCGTGCCGTTATCGCGGATTTCCATCTGATAGAAGGCCGGATGCTCGCGCATGGTAATCCGCACCTCGGTGGCATGGCTGTGTTTTATCACATTGGCCAGCGCTTCCTTCTGCACCGCCAGCAGGCAGTATTTTATGTTGCCCGGCACAGCCGGCCCCATATCATATTCCAGCTCTGCCCGGCAAAATGTGAAATCTCTCACCAGGCGGCTCGCCGCCTCCTGAAGATCCACGGAATCGTCATGGAGATCGTGGACGCTCCTCCTGACGCTGTCCATGGCCTCCTTCAGAGAGCTCTCCAAAGATTCCAGCGGCGCTTCCATGGCAGCTTCACCATTGACGGCCCGCAGCGCCCCTGTCATCAGGATCGCCCGGGACAGCAGATGGCCCACGCTGTCATGAATCTCCCTGGCAATCCGGTTTCGTTCCCGCAGGGTTGCCGCATACGTCTCGTAATCCTGTTTCTGCAGCAGCTCCTGATTCCGCTTTTTCAGAAGCAGCGCCCGTTCCGTCCCGTCGTCCTGCACATGACGAAGTTCCTCTTCCCGCTCCCGGAGCCGCCTTCCTCTCTCCCAGAGAAGTACCGCGCCGCCTGCGCCCAGCAGCAGAAAGATCAGAAACGGCGCGCCTGCGGCACCACCCCGGACAATCGCCGCGGCAGCCGCCGGCAGCGCCCAGTACAGGCGGGCGTCCAGAAGCTCGTAGAACAGCAGGGGCAGAAAGGCGGCGGTCTCCGGCCAGATGCAGATTCCAAGACAGCCAGCCATCAAAAGCATTCCCTTAATCACACGCTTTTTCAGAATCAGGCAGAGTGAAGAAAGGGCCAGAGCCAGAAAAATCCCTGTGATGTACGCCGTCCCCATATCCATCAAAACGGCCCCTCCGATTCCGTACAGCAGGAAAAATCCTCTGTCTGTCAGTTCCCTCATGACTCTACCGCCTTTCCCGGTTATTTATACGTATTCGTCTGTTGTTTTTTCATTATAGCAACATTCCGGCGGCCTTTCAATGCAATTCCGGACCTCCGCGCGAAAGGTGACATTTGTCACAAAAACACCTGACACATTCCACTACCTCTGACATGGCCTTTCTTTTAAAATACGCTTTAAGGAGGAGTGACCTATGATTAAAATTGAGAATCTTGTAAAACGGTACGGAGATACCGTCGCTCTGGATCATCTGAATCTTGAAATAAAAGAGGGAGAAATTTTCGGCCTGCTGGGGCCGAACGGATCCGGCAAAACCACGGCCCTCAACTGTCTGCTGGCCCTGCTGAAATATGACCGGGGTGAAATACAGGTTTTCGGCCGTCCCATGACGCCCGTTTCCTACGATATCCGGCAGCAGATCGGTGTAGTATTCCAGAACGTGGCCGTATTCAACCAGATGTCCGTCTGGGAAAACATCGACTTCTTCTGCGGCCTGTACGTGCCGGACAGTGCGAAAAGAAAGCAGCTGGCAGAAGAAGCTCTGCTCTTTGCCGGCCTTGAAAATTACAGGAAGAAACGGCCCCGGCAGCTCTCGGGCGGCCTGCTGCGACGTCTGAACATCGCCTGCGGCATCGCCCACAGACCCCGCATTATCATTCTGGATGAGCCCACGGTTGCCGTGGATCCCCAGAGCCGGAACCGAATCCTGGAGGGCATTCAGGAACTGAACCGGAAGGGTTCTACTGTTATCTACACTTCTCACTATATAGAGGAGGTGGAGCAGATCTGTACCCGCATCGCCATCCTGGATCATGGCCGCTGTATCGCTTCCGGCACCGCACAGGAGCTGAAGTCTATGATCAGGACGGGAGAAACCATAACGGTGGAAGCCGTGCTTTTAAACGATGCGCAGACCGCCGCCATACAGGCGCTGCCCCATGTGTTCTCCGTTTCCCTTGAGGATCATACCCTGAAAGTGCGGTTCACAAAGGCCAGCCATAACCTGGTGCGCTTACTCCACTTCCTGGAATCCGAAAATATTTCCTTCGGAAGGGTCTTTTCCGAACTGCCCACGCTGAACGATGTATTTCTGGAGCTTACCGGAAAACAGCTCAGAGATTAGGAGGTACGCCATGTTTCGTCTGATCAGATACCGCATGCTGCAGATTGTGCGTGAAAAGGGGCTCATATTCTGGGGGCTTTGCTTTCCCATCATTCTCGGAACCTTCTTTTATCTCGCTTTCGGCAGCCTGGGAACAGAAAATTTCGAACAGGTTCCGACCGCTCTGGTGTCCGTTTCCGAAAATCAGTCCTTTTCCGAATATCTCCGGGAGCTGGACGGCGGCCTGCTGGCGCTCTCGCCCATGAATTCCGAAGAAGCCCTGCAGGCTCTGGAGGACGGCAGCGTCAGCGGTGTTTTCTACGAAAGCGAAGAACCTTCCCTGACCGTGGCGGGCAGCGGCATGGATGAGACCATTCTCTCTTCCCTGCTGGAGGACTACAGCCGAAACGCAGCCCTGCTTTCGGAAATCGCCGCCTCTCAGCCTGAGAAGCTGCCGGACGCCCTGGAAGCTCTGTCCGGCTACCGCTCTTATACGGAAGAGACCTCCTTTGGCGGAAAAACCTATGACAATACACTGGAGTATTTCTTCGCACTGGTGGCCATGGCCTGCTTCTACGGAACCTTTCTGGGCGCTACTCTGGGCAACGACAATTCCGCCGCTTTTTCCGCCCTGGGAGCCAGACGCGCCATTGCGCCTGTAAGCAAGACCAAAATGATTCTGGCGGATATGGCTGCGGGCGTAGCCATCCATTTCGCCAGCATTCTCCTGCTGCTCCTCTATCTGCGTCTGGCGCTGGGCATTGTATTTTCCGGCAGTCCCGGACTGATTCTGCTGATCTGCTTCCTGGGCAGCCTCTCCGGCATATCTCTTGGCGCCCTTTTCGGAGCCTCCCGGCTGAAAGAAGGTTTCCAGACGCTGCTGTCTGTGGTGGTGCCTCTGGTTCTCTGCTTTCTGGCGGGACTTATGGCCGCCGGCGTACGCCAGCTGGTCGAGCAGTATGCGCCGATCATCAACCGGATCAATCCTGCCGCTTTAATCTGCGATTCTCTGTATAACCTGACCGTCTATGAAAATCCGGTCCGTCTGGCCGTCGATCTGCTCAGTCTGGCTGCCATCTGTCTGGCCCTTACTTTATTTGCCTGTCTGAGAATGAGGAGGATACGTTATGACAGTATTTAAAGGATATCTGACCATCATTCGCCGGAATCTGGCCTATATGCTGGGTTTTTTCGGAATTTTCACAGCAGTCTGCCTTCTGGCGGCTCATTTCATTGAAAATAACCTGGAACAGACATTTCAGCCGGAAAGTGTTGCCGTCACGGTAGTAGATCAGGACAGCAGCGTCCTTTCACGGGCCGTAACCGATATGCTTTCCCGGAACAATCAGGTGACATTATCCGCTTTGGAAGAGGAAGCTCTCACAGAAGCCCTGTATATCCGCTCTGCCCAGTACGTCCTGGTTATTCCCGAAGATTTTCAGCAGGACTTTCCGGAAAGCGGAGCGTCGCTGCAGGTTGCCGCCGTACCGGATTCCGCTGCGGGCTACTATCTGGACAGCCAGATTGACGCCTTTCTCAACCAGGTCCGCATCTGCATAAACGCCGGTATTGCCACAGAGGACGCAGCCGGCCAGGCTCTGCGCCTGCTTGACACGGAACCGGAGGTGACGCTTCTGGATACCGGAAGGACGGCCGTCAGCTTCAGTGCCGTACCCTTCCAGTATCTGCCCTACATGTATCTGGCCGTTCTGATCTACAGCGTCAGCTACGTCCTGAAATCCTTCCGGAACAGGGACATCTGCCTGCGCCTGGATGCCTCGCCGGTCTCTCCGGCCCGCCGCTTTCTGCAGGGCAGCGCTGCCTTCCTGCTGCTGTTCCTGGTATTCTGGTTTCTGACCATGCTGCTTCCGCTGCTGTTCGGAGGGCTGGAATTCTATACCGGCGCCATGTTCCCCTGGTATCTGGCCAACAGTCTGCTCATGCTGGCAGATTCAGCCTCTCTGGCATTTCTGGTGGGCACTCTGGTGCATGATGACAATGCCATCAACGCCATGGCCAATGTCCTGGGCCTGGGATGCAGCTTCCTCTGCGGCGTATTTGTGCCTCTGGAGCTGCTGGGCGAGAACGTCCTGAGATTTTCCCGGTTTCTGCCCTTCTACTGGTATGAGGTCATTAATGCGGAGCTGGGCACGCATACGTCCATGACAGAGGAAATGAGCAGTACCATTTTCCAGGGCTTCCTGATACAGGCTGTCTTTGCCCTGGCGTTCTTCTGCCTGACCCTGGCTGTCAGCCGCAGGACAGACCGGAAGGCCTGATATTTGTTTCTGACAGGCCGCGGGCCGGGAGCTGTTTTATTCCCACAGCTCCCGGCCCGCGGCCGTTCCTTCTTTCTTATTTCACGAATACAAGCTCATACTCCCTGGTCCCCAGCCCGATTTTCTCCCCGTGGGCCAGACAGGTCTTATACTCCGCATTGGGTGTCGTATTCTCAAAATGATCGTGATGATCCTGAAAATCCGGCCGCGCCATCTGCTCTGTCAGCTGGCTTCCCGGCAGCGGCTCCTGCTTCAGGCAGGCGTCCGCGCAGGCCTGATCCAGAGCCAGCGGATCAAAGGACGCGAACATGCCGATATCCGGCAGAATCGGCGCGTCATTTCCGGAATGACAGTCGCAGTTGGGCGATACATCACAGATAATAGATATGTGGAAATTCGGCCGTCCGTCCACCACGGCCTTGGCGTATTCGGCCATCCGGCAGTTCAGCTCCTGAATCGCCGCGTCCTGGGCGAAGCCGATGGCGTCAAAATTGCAGGCGCCCACGCAGCGGCCGCAGCCCACGCAGTTTTCCGTATTCACAGACATCTTTTTCGTCTTTTCATCAAAATGCAGCCCGTCGTTGGCGCATTCCCGCATACATCGCTTACAGCCCCGGCAGGCTTCCGGATCGACCACCGGCTTCCCGTTGCAGTGCTGATCTTTTTTCCCGGCCCGCGAGCCGCAGCCCATCCCGATGTTTTTGATCGCTCCGCCGAACCCGGTCATCTCATGGCCCTTGAAATGAGTCAGCGAGATAAAAATATCCGCGTCCATAACGGCTCTTCCGATTTTCGCCTCCTTGACATACTCGCCGCCCGCCACCGGAACCGCGATATCATCCGTACCCTTCAGCCCGTCGCCGATGATGACCGGGCAGCCGACGGTCAGCGGTGTGAAGCCGTTCTCCCAGGCGCAGTACAGATGCTCGATGGCATTCTTCCTGCTTCCCGGATACAGCGTGTTACAGTCCGTCAGGAACGGCTTTCCGCCGCAGGCTTTGACAAAATCCACCACCGCCCGGGCATAGTTGGGCCGCAGATAGCTCATATTGCCCAGCTCTCCGAAGTGCATCTTGATGGCGGCGAATTTTCCGTCCATATCCAGTTTTTCCATGCCCGCCGCCTTCAGAAGCCTTGTCAGCTTATGGCCGGGTCCCTCATCCATTTTGCATCGAAAATCCGTGTAATAAACCGT
>DVJR01000110.1 GCA_018716575.1 Candidatus Scatomonas merdavium
TGTAAATCTGGAACTGAAAAAAGGCGAAGTACATGCCCTGATGGGAGAGAACGGAGCCGGAAAATCAACGCTGATGAAGGTGCTTACGGGTATTTATAAGAAAGATTCGGGAAGCATCGTCTACGAAGGAAAAGAAGTAGAATTCAAGAATCCGAGAGAGGCTCAGGACGCCGGTATTGTAATCGTGCATCAGGAGCTGAATATGCTGAATCATTTAACGGTAGCGCAGAATATTTTCATCGGGCGTGAGTTCATGAACGGCAAACTGATCAATGACGCGAAGATGAATCAGGCTGCCAGAGAGCTGTTTGAACAGTTACATATTGACATCAATCCCAAGGAAAAGATGGGAGATCTGACTGTAGGAAAGCAGCAGATGTGCGAGATCGCCAAAGCGATTTCTCACAAGGCGAAGGTTATTATTTTTGACGAGCCGACCGCTGCGCTGACAGAATCAGAAATTGAAGCGCTGTTTAAGATCATCAGAGATCTGAAAGCCCAGGGGCTTGGAATTGTATATATTTCGCACCGTATGGATGAGATCAAGATGATTACGGACCGTGTTACGGTTATGAGAGACGGCGGTTATGTGGGAACGCTGATTACGGCGGAGAGTACCAAAGATGATATCATCAACATGATGGTTGGCCGTGTTATCTACGAAGATCCCAAGACAGAAAGCACAGTAAAGCCGGACGCTCCGGTAGTTCTGAAGGTAGAACACCTGAACGCGGGACGTATGGTGCAGGATGTCAGCTTTGAGCTCCATAAGGGTGAGATTCTCGGATTCTCCGGACTGATGGGCGCAGGCCGTACGGAAACGGCGAGAGCACTTTTCGGCGCCGACCCGAAGGACAGCGGAGACATCTATGTGAACGGTAAGAAAGTGGACATCAAGAGTCCGGTGGATGCGGTAAAGTGCGGTATCGGATATCTTTCCGAGGACAGAAAGAGGTACGGTATCGTCGTAGGCAAGTCTGTGGCGGAAAATTCCACCATGGCTGACCTGGATGAATTTATGTCCGGAATCTTCATCAATAAAAAGAAAGAAGCGGAAGTTGCCCAGAAATATGTGGATTTGCTGAAAACGAAGACGCCGGGCGTAGATCAGCTTGTGGTAAACCTGTCCGGCGGTAACCAGCAGAAGGTGGTTATTGCCAAATGGCTGGTCAGAAACTGCGACATTCTGATTTTCGATGAACCCACCCGGGGCATTGATGTCGGGGCTAAGAGTGAGATTTATCAGCTTATGAATCAGCTTGCTGAGGAGGGAAAGTCGATTATCATGATTTCCTCTGAGATGACTGAGATTTTGAGAATGAGTGACCGGATTATCGTAATGTGCGAGGGTAAGGTGACCGGCGAGATTGATATTGCCGAGGCTACCCAGGAAAACATTATGCATGCGGCGACACTCAGGAATTAGGAGGAAGAGAGATGGGAGAGAAAACGAAAGGCGGATTTTCCGAGAATAAGTTTGTAAAAGCAATCGGAGCTCAGAGGCTCATCGTGCTGTTGGTTGTTATTGCGCTGTTTGTCTTTTTCTATATCGCGGCTCCTTCATTCAGAAATTACGGAACAATCGTCACGATGCTGGACAACTCCTATTACATCGGCTTTATGGCTATCGGCGTAACGTTTACGCTGCTGACGGGAGGCGTTGACCTTTCTATCGGAACGGGTATGATCTGTTATGCGCTGTTTGGAGGCTATCTGATTTCCAAGGTGGGACTGCCGGCCTGGGCAGGAATCCTCTGTACGATTCTGCTGGGCGTGGTAATCGGCCTGGCCAATGCCGTGCTGGTAGCGGTTATGAATCTGCCGCCGTTTATCGCGACGCTGTGTACCATGATGATTTGCCGCGGACTTGGCTCCGTTCTCACAGGCGGCGTCAGTGTGGTATGGCCGCAGCTTACGCAGCCCGGCGGATGGTTCCGGAATATATTCAAAATCAATGCAAACGGAACTATGATACCGGTTGGATTTATCGTACTGATTGCATTTGCAGTTATCATGAGTATTGTACTGAATAAGACGAGACCCGGACGTTACATCATCGCAGTAGGAAGTAACAAAGAAGCTACGAGACTTTCCGGTGTAAACGTTGTGAAATGGCAGGGACTGGCTTATGTGCTTTCCGGTTTCTGTGCAGGAATTGCAGGTCTGGCTTATGCATCCGCATTCCAGACGTCCATTCAGCCCGGAATCGGCGCAGGTCTTGAGCTGGATGCCGTAGGCGCCGCAATTATCGGCGGAACTTCCATGAACGGCGGCTACGGAACCATTTCCGGAACGCTGATCGGTGTTTATATTATGGCGCTTCTGAAGATCGGCCTTCCGCTGATCGGACTGGCTGCAAACTGGCAGCAGGTAATTACCGGTCTGGTACTGATCTTCGCTGTTCTGATGGATGTTATCAGAAGCAATAAGAGAAAATAATTATTATGAAGTGAACCAATTGTGGTTTACATATATAAGTAAGGAGGAATTTACATGAAAAGAAAAGTTGTAAGCGTACTGATGTGTGCAGCGATGGCAACTACCCTGCTTGCAGGCTGCGGAGGAAACTCCAGTGAGAGCACTTCTTCTGCAAACAGCGGCAGCACAACTGAGAGCAGCACTTCCGCTGACAGCAATTCCGCATCCAGCAGTTCTGCATCCAGCAGCTCTGCTGACAGCAGTTCTGCCGACAGCAGCTCCGCATCCAGCAGTTCCGCTGCTGTGACAGGAGATCTGTCCGGTGCAAAAGGAATGCATTTCGAAATCGTAGCGAAAGGTTTCCAGCATTCTTACTGGCAGGCAGTTCTGAAGGGCGCTCAGAGCAAGGCTGACGAGCTGGGAGTTACGATCAATTTCGTAGGACCCAACTCCGAATCTGATACGGCTGATCAGGTACAGATGCTGAATTCCGCTATTCAGGCTAATCCGGATGCTATCGGACTGGCGGCTCTGAATACGGATTCTGTTCTGGATTCTCTGAACAGCGCTATGGATGCGGGAATTCCGATTGTCGGACTTGACTCCGGTGTTCCGGATGCTCCGGAAGGCTCCGTTCTGGCCAATGCTTCTACCGATAACTATGCGGCAGGTGAGCTGGCGGCAGAAGAGACCTATAAGCTGCTGTCTGACAGAATCGAAAACGCTGACGGAAGCGTTCGTATCGGCGTTATGGCTCAGGATTCTGTATCCGAGTCCATCATCAACCGTGGCCTTGGCTTCATCGATAAGATTGCCGAGCTGATTACCGCTGATGGAAAGACTGTATCTATCGAAGGAAATGACAAATATGTTACCGACAGCAAGGTAGAATCTACCGACGGCGCTGACGTTGTAATCGAAGTAGTTGTTCCCTCTACCGTAACCGCTGAGCTGTCTCAGAATGATGCTACCGGTCTGCTGAACAAAGAAGACACGATCTGCATCTATGCTTCCAACCAGTTCTCCGGTGAAGGCCTTGTATCTGCCAACAACAACCTGCAGAAATTAGGCTCCGGTGATGATCAGATCCTGGGCGTTGCATTTGACTCCGGCCCGATCATTGCTCCGGCTGTTCAGGCAGGAACTCTGGCTGGCGCTATCACTCAGGCTCCGGTACACATGGGTGAGGTAACTGTAGAACTTCTGGCTGCGGCTGCTCTGGGACAGGAAGTTTCCGACGTAGACACCGGATGCCAGTGGTATACTGCAGACAACATGGAAAACGAAGAAATTGCACAGAACCTGTATTGGGAATAATTTGACAGATTATCTGTACAGACAATGACGGGGGCGGCCGCAGGGAATGCGGCCGTTCCTTTTTGGACTGTGCGAAAGCGCTTTGGCATTTCAGAAAAAACGCGGATACTTTCAGCCCCCTTTCGGGCAGCTGGAAATATCCGCGTTTTTAATTCCTGTTTTGATTTATCTGTCCTGCCGGCAGAAGCGTTTCGGTCAGTCCGTCACAACGCCCTTCTGCAGCATGATGTTGGCATACAGAGCCTTCTCACCGCTGGAGATGATGCAGTAGCAGGTCTTGGCTTCCTCATAGAATGCGAAGCGCTCGATGGTGCCGATGGCCTTCTCGCCGCGTGCGTCGTGCTTTGCCACGATTTCCTTGTAGGTGTCCCAGATGGGAGTTTCCACATTATCGCCCTTCATGACTTCCATCAGGGAAACGGGATGCTCTACGTAGGTATCCAGCGGGAATACGGTCAGGATAGCGTCCAGGATCTCCGGCACGCCATGGCCGTCGCAGCGGATGGTAATGGCATTTTTCCCCATGGATTCTACCGGGAAATTGCCGTCGCCGATCACCAGGCGGTCGCTGTGGCCCATTTCACAGAGAACCTTCAGCAGTTCAGGGGATAAAATCTGAGGAATTCCTTTTAACATAGTATGTAAGCTCCTTTCATTGCCGAAACCATAAGCGGATTCCGGTATCAATATTATATACTTATTTTACAAAAAAACGAACGAACAGGCAACAGGATTTCGACGAAACATTCAAATAGGGTGAAACGTTTCAAAAAAAGAAATACCCTGACTAACCCAGGACTGGATCAGGGCTGGAGCA
>DVJR01000111.1 GCA_018716575.1 Candidatus Scatomonas merdavium
AAAATTTCCGCACAGAAAGGCGCCTACGAAAACAGTCTTTCGGAGGCGTATGCGGCAGAATATTATTACGATACAGATGAAGCTTCGGGAAATCCACGCCTGCGTTTTGTATTTGTATTCGGAAATGGAGAAGAGTACCGGATCTATCTGACGGAGGACGGCTCCTGCCTGCGGTATATCGGCCCGGACGGAACTGTGACCGATTATCCGGTACCGGAGCAGTCTCTGGAGGCGGTGACGGATATGTGGCCGTTCTGCGAATACGCCAGGGAAGCGCAGAGCGATGTATGAACAGCAGTAAGAAAATGGCAATAACAGAGTATCAATAACAGCATAGCAGCAACAGTAACAGAAAAAACGAGAAGAGGAAGGAGATTACTCAATGAAAAAAGAGCTGGCAAAGACTTACGACCCCAAAGGGCTGGAGGACCGGCTGTATCAGAAGTGGCTGGATAAAGGCTATTTTCACGCGGAGGTAAATCCGGACAAGAAACCGTTTACCATTGTCATGCCGCCGCCAAACGTGACGGGACAGCTGCACATGGGCCACGCCCTGGACAATACCATGCAGGATATTCTGATCCGTTTCAAGAGAATGCAGGGGTATGAAGCCCTGTGGCAGCCGGGCACCGACCATGCGGCCATCGCCACAGAGGTAAAGGTGACGAATATGCTGAAGGATCAGGGGATCGACAAGCATGAGATCGGCCGCGAGGAATTTTTAAAGCACGCCTGGAAATGGAAAGAGGAATACGGAAGCCGCATTATCCACCAGCTCTATAAGCTGGGCGCCTCCGCCGACTGGGACAGGGAGCGCTTCACCATGGACGAGGGCTGTTCGAAAGCCGTGGAGGAAGTGTTTGTCCGTCTGTATGAGAAGGGCTGGATTTACAAGGGCAGCCGGATCATTAACTGGTGCCCCAAGTGCCAGACGTCCCTTTCCGATGCCGAGGTGGAGCACGTGGATCAGGACGGCTTTTTCTGGCACATCAATTATCCGATTGTGGGAGAAGAGGGGCGGTACGTGGAGATCGCCACGACGCGCCCGGAAACCATGCTGGGCGATACGGCGGTGGCCGTCAATCCGGAGGATGAAAGATATCAGGATCTGATCGGCAAGATGCTGAAGCTGCCGCTGACGGACCGGGAAATCCCGGTGATCGCCGACGAGTACGTGGACCGGGAATTCGGAACCGGCTGCGTGAAGATTACGCCGGCCCACGATCCCAACGACTTCGAGGTGGGAAAACGGCATAATCTGGAAGAAATCAACATCATGAACGACGACGCCACCATCAACGAAAAGGGCGGAAAATATGCGGGCATGGACCGCTATGAGGCACGGAAAGCCATCGTGGCCGATCTGGAAGCCCAGGGCCTGCTGGTGAAGGTGGAGCCTCATACGCACGCGGTGGGAACTCATGACCGCTGCCATACTACAGTGGAACCTCTGATTAAGCCTCAGTGGTTTGTGCGGATGAAGGAAATGGCTCAGGCGGCCATAGATGTGCTGAAAACCGACGAGCTGAATTTTGTGCCGGAGCGGTTTGACAAGATCTACCTGCACTGGCTGGAAAATATCAAAGACTGGTGTATTTCACGTCAGCTCTGGTGGGGCCACCGGATTCCGGCATGGTACTGTCAGGACTGCGGCGAGATCATAGTGCGCCGGGGCGGCGCGCCGGATAAATGTCCCAAATGCGGCTGCACTCATTTCCGGCAGGACGAGGACACGCTGGACACCTGGTTTTCTTCGGCGCTCTGGCCCTTCTCGACCCTGGGCTGGCCGGAGCATACCCCGGAGCTGGATTATTTTTACCCCACCAGCGTGCTGGTGACGGGCTACGATATTATCTTTTTCTGGGTAATCCGTATGGTGTTCTCCGGACTGGAGCAGACGGGCAAATCGCCTTTCAGGCATGTGCTGATCCACGGTCTGGTGCGGGATTCTTTAGGGCGCAAGATGAGCAAATCCCTGGGTAACGGCATCGATCCCCTGGAGGTCATCGACAAATACGGGGCCGATGCCCTGCGGCTGACGCTGATGACCGGAAATGCGCCGGGCAACGACATGCGTTTCTACTGGGAGCGCGTGGAGTCCAGCCGGAATTTTGCCAATAAGGTGTGGAACGCTTCCCGGTTCATCCTGATGAATCTGGATGCGGCGGAGGTTCCGGAGCAGATCGAAGAGAGCGCTCTGACTCTGGAGGACCGCTGGATGCTTCACAAGGTCAATGTGCTGGCATCCGAGGTTACGGAAAATATGGAGAAGTTCGAGCTGGGAATTGCCGTGCAGAAGGTCTATGACTTCATCTGGGAGGAATTCTGCGACTGGTATATCGAGATGGTGAAGCCGCGTCTCTACAGTGAGACGGAAGCAGCCAAGGCCTCCGCTCTGTGGACGCTGAAAACGGTTCTGACCAATGCGCTGAAAATGCTGCATCCGTTCATGCCGTTTATCACGGAGGAAATTTTCTGCACGCTGAATCCGGAGGAGGAATCCATCATGATTTCTTCGTGGCCGGAATACCGCGGCGACTGGGAATATGCGCGGGCGGCGGAAGAGGTGGAGCTGATGAAAGAGGCCGTGCGCGGCATCCGAAATGTGCGTACCCAGCTCAATGTTCCGCCAAGCAAGAAGGCCAGCGTATATGTGGTGTCTGAAAATGCGGATATCCGCCGTACCTTTGAGGACGGAAAGGTATTTTTCGCCACACTGGCCAAAGCCAGTGAGGTATTTATCCAGGAAAACAGGGAAGGAATCGGAGAAGACGCGGTATCAGCCATGGTTCCGGGCGCAAATATCTATATTCCTTTTGCCGAGCTGGTGGATATTGACAAAGAGCTGGAGCGGCTGGAAAAAGAAAAGGAACGCCTGACGAAGGAAATTGCCCGCTCCAACGGCATGCTGAAGAATGAGCGGTTTGTCAGCAAGGCTCCGGCGGACAAGGTGCAGGCGGAGCGAGATAAGCTGACGAAATATACCCAGATGATGGAACAGGTGGAGACTCGCCTGGCGCAGCTGAAAAAATAAGAAAAAGCGCCGGGAAGCAGGTGATGCTGCTGCCTGAAACGGAAGGAGCCGCCGGCGCGGCTGCGGAGAAGCGGTAAGCCGCTGCGCCGGCGGGGAGTGTTTGAGGAAAGCGATATGAAAAAGATCAAGATCGACCGGGAAAAGGTTCTGAATATCTGCAATCGTTTTTCAGTGCCGCTGCAGGCGCTGGGGAGCCTGATACTGTATTTTTTCATAGAGGTGATGTCCCGCCATTCCTTTGTGGAAGCCTGGATCTATATGACGGGCCGGCCGCTGATTTTTCTGTATAACGGACTGCTGATTTTTATGACCACGATGGTTGTTTATCTGTTCCGGAGAAGATGCCTGGCCAGAATACTGGTATTTTTCTTCTGGTTCCTGCTGGG
>DVJR01000112.1 GCA_018716575.1 Candidatus Scatomonas merdavium
GCCGTATTTTCCGATTCTCCCACTACGCTGATCTCATAGCCCTGCTTGGAATACTTCAGATACAGGAACATAACCACCGTCAGAATCACAACAATCAGAATGTTGATATTATACCGCTGGCCCAGAAACTGAGGAAACCAGCCCGCCTGAGTTCCCATGTTCAGCTTACCCAGACTGGACGCCTGGCCGCGCAGAATATTCGTAAAGCAAGCCACAATGCTGGTGGCCACATAATTCATCATCAGAGTGAATAATGTCTCATTGGTTCCCCATTTAGCCTTAAAGAAGGCCGGCACAAAGCCCCAGACAGCTCCCGCCGCCACACTGGTCAGGAACATCACCAGAAACAGCACCGGCGTGGGAAGAGTATTTCCGCAGTACACCATCACCAGCGCCGTAGCAAGTCCGCCCACCAGCACCTGGCCTTCAGCTCCGATATTCCAGAACTTCATCTTGAAAGCAGGCGCCAGAGCAATGCCGATGCAGAGCAGCGTCACCAGATCCCGCATGGCCCAGGAGAAACGTGTAGCCGTGGCAAAAGTTCCCTCGAACATTACGCCATACACTGCCAGCGGATTCAGACCCGTCACCCCGTATATGAAAATGGCATCCACCACCAGGGCCAGCAGTATGGCCACTATCCGGACGATAATTTTATGCCTCATGGTTGCGCCGTCGCGCTTGATAAGCCGGACAAAAGGCTCCTTCACTTCTCCCCACCTCCGTTCTTCAGATTCGTCATCCGCATGCCGACTTCCTCTTTTGTAGTATGCCAGCCGTCCAGCATACCATTGCCCTTGCCGCCGCAGAGTACGAAAATCCGGTCGCACAGATCAATGAGCACATCCAGATCCTCCCCTACATAGATAACAGCGACACCGTTTTTCTTCTGCTCATTCAGCAGATTGTAGATCGTATAGGATGTATTGATGTCCAGACCTCGCACCGCGTATGCGGTCATAAGCACTGTAGGCGCGGACGCAATCTCGCGTCCCACCAGCACCTTCTGGACATTTCCCCCGGAAAGGCGGGATACCGGCGTATTCACACTGGGCGTCACCACTCCCAGCTTCTTCCGCACCTGCTCCGCCAGCTTCCGGGGCCGCTTCCGGTCGGCCACCACAGGCTTCCCTTCATCGTAGCTCTTCAGCATCATGTTGTCCGTCATGCCCATGGAGCCCACCAGGCCCATGCCCAGCCGGTCCTCCGGCACGAAGGCCAGATGGATGCCGGCGTCCCGGATGGCTCTGGGAGTCTTGCCTACCAGCTCCATGGTCTGGTCCGCCTCTTCTCCGCCATAGAAGGTAATACTGCTTCCTTCTGCGGTCTTCTGAAGCCCGGCAATGGCTTCCAGCAGCTCCTTCTGTCCGTTTCCGGATATTCCGGCGATTCCCAGAATCTCCCCGCCGTATACGTCAAAAGATACGTCATCCAGAATCTTTATATTTTCCCGGTTATATACTGTCAGATGGCTGATTTCCAACCGCTTCCGCACATTCTCAGACTTCGTCCGCTCAATATCCAGCTCCACCTTCTGGCCCACCATCATCTCGGTCAGGGATTCCTCGGTAGCGTCCTTCGTATTCACTGCTCCGATGAATTCCCCTTTCCGCAGTATAGCTACCCGGTCGGAGATCTCCAGCACCTCATGAAGCTTGTGGGTGATAATCACCACGGCCTTTCCGTCAGCGCGCATATTCCGCATCACCTGGAACAGCCGCTCCGTCTCCTGGGGTGTCAGCACCGCCGTGGGCTCGTCAAGAATCAGAATATCCGCTCCCCGGAACAGCACCTTTACGATCTCCAGAGTCTGCTTCTGAGAAACGCTCATTTCATAAACCTTCTGATCCAGATTCAGGTCAAATTCGTACTTCCGGCAGATTTCCTCTGCCTTTGCCCGTATGTCCTTCAGATCAAACTTTTCACCCTTCTCCAGCCCCAGAGCGATATTTTCCGTAGCATTGAATACGTCCACCAGCTTGAAATGCTGATGAATCATGCCGATGCCCAGATCGTAGGCATCCCTGGGAGACCGGATCTCCACAGTCTTTCCATTCACGCGGATTTCCCCGGAATCCGGATAATAGATGCCGGAGATCATATTCATCAGAGTTGTCTTACCGCTTCCGTTTTCCCCCAGCAGCGACAGGATTTCGCCTCTGCGGATATCCAGGGAGACATTCCTGTTGGCGACAACCCGCCCGAAGGTTTTGGTAAGATTCTTTAATTGGATGGCATTTTCCACGGGAAGGATTCCTCCTCTCTTTTCTTCTGTATCTTTTGAATAGCTTTTCCATTATTATGACAGAAAAAGGGGAGCCTGTAAAGCTCCCCTCTGTCCGTTCAGAGCCGGTCTCTTATTCCTGTATTGCTGTATCCTCGGTAATTCCGTCAATACGCAGCGCAAAGTACGGCGCGCTTCTCAGAGTGGATTCTGAGAAATATCCGTCCTGGATGGCTTCCAGGGTTTCTCCCTCATAGATAGCCGTCGGAGGATTGGTGTTGTAATCGTAGTAGCTCAGATCAATCATTGCCGAGGTCACTTCCTCACCGTC
>DVJR01000113.1 GCA_018716575.1 Candidatus Scatomonas merdavium
CTTCCACTCCGGAGGCTTCCAGCGAATCCACCGGTTCTGACAGCGCAAGCAGTGCAGACAGCGGAGACAGCACAGCTTCCTACAGCGGCCCGATCAACGTAGTATCCCGTGAGGATGGATCCGGTACGAGAGGAGCATTTACCGAACTGTTTGAGATCGAGGTAGACGGCGAGGATATGACCACTCAGGCGGCACAGGTTACGAACAACACTTCCGTTATGATGACCACTGTAGGCGGTGACGCTTCCTCCATCGGATATATTTCTCTGGGCTCCCTGGATGACACCGTAGTAAAGGCTGTTCAGATCGACGGTGTTGATCCTACTGTAGAGAATGTACTGGCTGGCGACTACACCGTAAGCAGACCGTTCAACATCGTAACGGCAGAGGGTGTCAGTGAGTCTGCACAGGACTTCATCAACTACATTCTGAGCACTGAGGGCCAGGCAATTGTAGAAGAGGAGGGCTACATCCCGCTGCAGGATACCAAGGCTTACAGCGGAACAGGCGCAACCGAGAAGATCACCGTTGCAGGTTCCTCTTCCGTATCTCCGGTTATGGAAAAGCTGATCGAGGCTTATAAGGGACTGTATCCGGACGCTGACATTGAGCTGAATACCTCTGATTCCACCACCGGCGTAACCAACACCATCGAAGGCGTATGCGATATCGGAATGGCTTCCCGTGCCCTGAAGGACGACGAGCTGAGCCAGGGAGTTACCGGAACTGTAATCGCTACCGACGGTATCGCTGTAGTTGTAAACCTGGAGAACCCGATCGACAACCTGACCACCGAGCAGGTACAGGGTATCTACATGGGCGAAATCACTGACTGGTCTGAGATTCAGTAAGCCGATTGCTGAAATGCAAATTGCAGACGGGAATACATAAGGCCATATGTGGGGACAGGGCAGACCCTGTCCCCTTTTTCTGAACAGAGGTCTTTACATTCCCTTAACAAATGCCAAGGAGAAGATAGTTATGAAATCGAAAGCGAAAATGAAAGAAACGGCCATGAAGATCGTCTTTCTGATCGCTGCCTGCGTCTCTGTATTCGCAGTCGCGCTGATCTGTGTATTCCTGTTTGCCAACGGTATCCCGGCTATGAAGGAAATCGGCTTTGGAGATTTCCTGCTGGGACAGACCTGGAAGCCGGGAAGTGAGATGTATGGAATACTGCCGTTCATACTGGGAAGTATTTACGTAACGGCAGGGGCGATCATTCTGGGCGTGCCGATCGCCATCCTTACTTCTGTGTTTATGGCTTATTACTGCCCGAAAAAACTGTACCGCCCGCTGAAATCGGGAATCAACCTGATGGCCGGCGTGCCTTCGGTTGTATATGGTTTCTTCGGCCTGGTGCTGCTGGTCCCGCTGATTAAAGATACCTTCGTGCTCCGGAGCGGAAGCACCATGCTGACCGCTTCCATACTGCTGGCGATTATGATTCTGCCTACAGTGGTAGGCGTTATCGAACCGGCTCTGGAGAGCGTACCCAAAAGCTATTACGAAGGTGCTCTGGCGCTGGGCGCCAGCCATTCCAAGAGCGTGTTTTTTACGATCGTTCCGGCTGCCAAGTCCGGTATCGTGGCGGGCGTGGTTCTGGGAATCGGCCGCGCCGTGGGCGAGACCATGGCCGTGATTATGGTTGCGGGAAACAATACCTGGATGCCTCAGGGACTGCTGGAGGGCGTCCGTACAATGACTTCCAATATCGTACTGGAAATGGGCTATGCCTCCGGTCTGCACCGGGAAGCCCTGATCGCCACCGGCGTTGTACTCTTTGTTTTCATTCTGATTATAAACCTGTGTGTATCACTGCTGAACAGGAGGAGACTCCATGAATAATACAAATTTAGAAAAGACGGCTGAAAGCAGGCCTGTTTCCGGAACCACCGTAAAGGTTGTTTACAAAAAAAGCGTGTCTTCGGCGGTGCTGACTACGGTCACCTGGGCTGCTTCTGTACTGGCGGTGGCTATTCTGGTTTTTCTGGTGGGCTTTATTCTGGTCCAGGGTGTCGGCAACCTGACGCCCGGCCTGTTTTCACTGGAATACAACAGCGACAATGTATCACTGATACCGGCGCTTATCAATACTCTGGAAATGACGGGACTTTCCCTGCTGATCGCGGTTCCGATCGGCGTCTGCGCGGCCATTTTCCTGGTGGAATATGCCAATAATTCCGGAAAGGTTGTGGGAATTATCCGTATCACGGCGGAGACGCTTTCCGGAATTCCTTCCATTGTATACGGCCTGTTCGGTATGCTGTTTTTCACGACAGCTCTGCACTGGGGCTTAAGCGTTCTGTCCGGTGCATTCACGATGGCTATCATGATTCTGCCGCTGATTATGAGGACCTCAGAGGAAGCGCTGAAATCTGTGCCGGATTCCTACCGCGAGGCCAGCTTCGGCCTTGGCGCGGGAAAACTCCGCACCATTTTCAAAATCGTTCTTCCGGCCGCCATGCCGGGCGTTCTTTCCGGCATCATTCTGGCTACGGGACGTGTTGTGGGCGAAACAGCGGCGCTGATGTACACGGCAGGTACGGTGGCGCAGTATGCGGGGCCTATGGACGCCGGACGTACCCTTGCGCTTCACATGTACGTGCTCTCCAGTGAGGGACTTCATATGAAGGAAGCCTTTGCTACGGCGGTCGTTCTGCTGGTAATGGTGCTTCTGATCAATGCGGTTTCCAGTTTCTTTGCGAAAAAGCTCACGAAAGGACAGTAAAGATGGATAAAATTACGATAAAAAACATGGATCTCTATTACGGTGATTTCCATGCATTAAAGAATGTAAATCTGAATATTCCTGAAAAAGAGATTACCGCATTTATCGGACCCTCCGGATGCGGAAAATCCACTCTGCTGAAATCCATTAACCGGATGAACGATCTGGTGGACGGATGCAAAATTACAGGTGAAATGCTGCTGGATGATATGGATATCTACGGCAAGAATACGGATGTAAATATGCTGCGGAAGCGCGTAGGCATGGTGTTTCAGAAGGCCAACCCCTTCCCCATGAGTATCTATGACAATGTGGCCTACGGTCCCAAAACCCATGGCATTCATTCCAAGGCCAAGCTGGATGAAATCGTGGAGCAGTCCCTGCGCCAGGCTGCCATCTGGGACGAGGTAAAGGACCGTCTGAAGAGCAGCGCCCTGGGCATGTCCGGCGGACAGCAGCAGAGGCTCTGCATTGCCCGCGCTCTGGCCGTGCAGCCGGAAGTGCTTCTGATGGATGAGTCCACCTCCGCTCTGGACCCGATCTCCACTTCCAAGATCGAAGATCTTGTAGCTGAGCTGAAAAAAGATTATACTATAGTCATGGTTACTCATAACATGCAGCAGGCGGCACGTATTTCCGACAATACGGTCTTTTTCCTGCTGGGCGAGGTAATCGAGCAGAACAAGACAGAGGAGCTGTTCTCCATGCCTAAGGATAAGAGGACAGAGGACTATATCTCAGGGAGGTTTGGTTGATACTATGAGAAATAAATTTGATGAACAGCTGGAAATGCTGCATACGGAACTGATTGAAATGGGGGCTCTCTGTGAAAAAGCCATTGACGAAACGCTCAAGGTATTGATGAACGGAGATACGCAGACGGCACAGTCTATCATGAAGGAAGACAACGCCATTGATCTGAAGGAAAGAGATATCGAAAGTCTCTGCCTGAAGCTGCTTCTGCAGCAGCAGCCGGTGGCCGGAGATCTGCGGAAGGTATCTGCCGCACTGAAGATGATCACGGATATGGAGCGGATCGGCGACCAGGCGGCAGACATTGCGGAGATCGTTCAGACAACGGGAAGCCTGAAGGCTCCGGCCCAGACCGTCCGGATCGGCGAGATGGCCAAGGCTACCATGAAGATGGTCACAAACAGCATTGACGCGTATGTAAAGCAGGATCTGGACATTGCCAGGGGCGTTATTGAATATGACGATGTGGTAGACCGTCTGTTCGACGAAGTGCGGGATGATCTGGTGCACGGCATGGGCAAGGGCGTTGCCAATCCGGAACAGACCATGGATCTCCTGATGATCGCGAAATATTTTGAAAGAATCGGCGATCATGCGACGAATATCGCGGAATGGGTGGAATTTTCCATTACAGGACAGCACAGAGGAGAATAGGCTTTATGATTTATTGCGTGGAGGATGAGAGGAATATCCGGGAGTTGATTGTATATACCCTGGAATCCAGCGGGCTTCCTGCCAAAGGGGTGGAGAACGGTGACGAGCTTTTTACGGAACTGGATTCCCATCAGGCGACCCTGATTCTGCTGGATATCATGCTTCCCGGAGAGGACGGGCTGGAGATTTTGAGTAAGCTGAAAGCCTCAGAGGTTACAAAAGATATTCCGGTCATTATGGTAACAGCCAAGGGCGCTGAGTATGACAAGGTTAAGGGCCTGGACTGCGGCGCGGACGATTATATCACCAAGCCTTTTGGCATGATGGAATTTATTGCGCGGGTACGGGCGGTGCTCCGGAGGACCGGAAGAGAAGATAAAGACAACGCGACTCTTCAGATTGGAGATCTGCAGATCCTGGTACAGCAGCATCAGGTGCTGGTGGCCGGACAGAAGGTGACGCTGACCCTGAAAGAGTTTGAGCTTCTGAAATTCCTTATGGAAAACCAGGGCATTGTCCTGTCCCGGGACAGATTATTGGGTCATGTGTGGGGCTATGATTTTGACGGAGAGACGCGGACGGTAGACGTGCATATCCGAACGCTGCGTCAGAAGCTGGGGCCCTGCGGTGAATTGATTGAAACGGTCCGAGGCGTCGGATACCGGATAGGAGGATGACACCGTATGAGAAAACGGATTTTTAGGAATACCGCTCTGCTGGTAGTAATTTCCATTGTGCTGACCTTCCTGGCCATGGGGCTGGTTATGTATAACCGGACATATGAGCAGATGAGGGACAATGTGGAAAATGAGTGTGAATATCTGAAAGCGTCTTTGGACGAGTCGGGAACGGAATTTCTGACGGCTAACATAGTCAGGATTTCGGGCAGCAGGGTTACGCTGATCGATACAGACGGAACGGTGCTGTTTGATTCGGCGGAGAGCGCGGAAAATATGGAAAACCATCTGGAGCGGCCGGAGGTACAGGAAGCGCTGAATGACGGTGCGGGTTCGGAAGGACGCCTTTCGGAAACACTTTCGGAACAGACGTATTATTACGCGCTGCGTCTGGACAACGGAATGGTGATCCGTGTGGCAAACACCATGGACAGCGTCTGGAGAACGCTGCTGTCCGGGCTGGGCATTGCCATTGTGCTGATCGTTGTGCTGGTGGTGCTGGCTCTGATCGTTGTGCGGTTTACGACAAACCGTATTGTGGAGCCCATTAATCATCTGGATCTGGAGCATCCCCTGGAAAATGACAATGCTGCCTATGAAGAAATCAGTCCGCTGCTGGGGCGTATTCATCACCAGAATCAGCAGATTGCCAGCCAGGTGCTGCAGCTGAAGCAGAATCAGGAGGAATATCTGGCGATTACCGAAAATATGATGGACGGTCTGATCGTTACCAACAGGAGTGTTGTGCTGGCTATCAACCGTTCCGCACAGAAGCTCTTTGATGTGACGATGGAAGAGTGCGTGAACCATGATATCGTAACCGTCAGCCGGAATGAGGTTCTGAAGGAAGCTCTTCAGGAGGCGCTGAAGGGTAATTCCAATGAAAAGCTGCTGGAGGTAGGAGGCCGGATCTATCAGCTGATGGCGAATCCTGTGCGGGTATCGGATGAAATCTCCGGCGCCGTGATCCTGGTTCTGGATGTGACGGAGAAGCAGGAAGCGGAAAAGATGCGCCGGGAATTTTCAGCCAACGTGTCCCATGAGCTGAAAACGCCGCTGATGTCTATTTCCGGGTATGCGGAAATTATTGAAAACGGCATGGTGCGCCCGGAGGATATTCAGAATTTTGCCGGACGGATCCATGCGGAAGCAAGCCGTCTGTCGGAGCTGGTAGAGGATATCATCCGCCTGTCAAGGCTGGATGAAGCGGAATCAGATGAGCTTCCCAGAGAGGAAACAGATCTCTATGCGCTTTGCCAGGAGGTGGTGAAGCACCTGGCCATGAGCGCTTCCGAGCATCATGTGAAGCTGGAGTTCACCGGAAATCACGCGGAGATAGTCGGCGTGCGCCAGGTGCTCTATGAAATGGTTTATAATGTCTGCGATAACGCCATCAAATACAATAAGCAGGGCGGAAAAGCCGAACTGAATCTGGATGTGATCAACGGCAGCCCGCGTATCACCGTAAAGGATACGGGAATCGGCATCGCCAGAGAAGACCTTGATCGGATTTTCGAACGGTTCTATCGTGTAGACAAGAGCCATTCCAGCGCCATCGGCGGCACCGGACTCGGACTGTCCATCGTAAAGCACGGAGCGATTCTCCATAACGCCAAGATAAAGGTAGAGAGCGAGCCGGGGAAAGGAACGACGGTGGAGATACAGTTCTGAGAATTCCGGTTTGACGGGGAGACGGAGAAAATTAAGAAACAGGATGGAAGGGAAGCGTCCGGTTGGGAAACGGCTGGTTTCAAAGTGAAGAATATCTAAGGCTTTCCGGTATGAGGCTAAAAACAGGAATGTGCAGACCATAACTCGCTGTCGCTCAGACAATGGTCTGCACATTCCTAACGCCTCACACCGGAAAGCCAAGATATTCTAACACTTTTCCAAAGGCCTCTTCCCAACCGGACGCTTCCCTTCCTGACATCTGTACCGGCAAATTTCTCCCGCCTCCCCGCAAAGCTCCATGTCAGGTGATAACAGGATCACATCGCAGTCGATACAAAGATATGGTTCAGAGAGTAGAAGCTGATGAACAGCCGTATTGTTCGGGAACGTAATACCACGGCGTTACCGAAAATTCTGTCCGGAATCGTATCCAATACAAATTGTATGGTGAAAGCCGGAAGGTCACGTGTTTCACTATACATGGAGCTTTGCGGGGTTCGGGTGCCCGGGGAATGATATGGTACAGGGAAGGCGGAGCTCCGCCTTTCCGTCCGATTTTTTTTGCACCCTCCCCGCAAACCGGAATTCTTGTTGTGACAGCCCGCAGTATATGGTATAATACTCCTGATCGGAAACGTTACCGATAACGGTTCCGAAACTGAATTCCGAAGGAGAAAAGAAGGAGAAAAAGAAATGAGATCAAGCGGTATACTTCTGCCCATATCGGCGCTGCCCACCAGATACGGGATCGGTGGCTTTTCAGAGGAAGCCTATGAATTTGTGGATCAGCTCTGCCGGGCAGGTCAGAAAAACTGGCAGATTCTTCCGCTGGGGCCTACGGGATACGGAGATTCCCCATATCAGTCCTTTTCCACCTTTGCGGGGAATCCCTACTACATTTCCCTGGATAAATTAAAGGATGAAGGGCTTCTGACGGAACAGGAGTGTCTGGAGGCAGACTGCGGCGAGAATCCGCGGAAGGTGGATTACGGGCGGATTTACAGGACGCGCTTTCAGGCGCTTCGGAAGGCTTTTGAACGGTTCCGGGAGGACGAAGCTTACCGGGAATATGCAGCCCGGAACAGCTTCTGGCTGGAAGATTACTGCCTTTATATGGCTATCAAGCACAGTCAGGGAGACGCCGGCTGGGATCAGTGGCCGGAGGGCCTGCGCAACCGGGAGCCGGATGCTCTGGAGGCGGCGCGGCGGGAGCTGCAGGAGGAGCTGCGTTTTTACCGTTTTCAGCAGTATCAGTTCAGCCGCCAGTGGAAGAAGCTGAAGGACTATGCGAATCAGAAAGGAATCTGCATGATCGGCGATCTGCCGATCTATGTGGCGCCGGACAGCGCGGATGCCTGGGCGTCGCCGGAGCTGTTTCAGTTTGATGAAGAGAAGAAGCCGGAAGGCGTGGCGGGCTGTCCGCCGGACGGGTTTTCGGCCACAGGCCAGCTCTGGGGCAATCCCCTGTATCGGTGGGAGTATCACAGGCAGACCGGATATCAGTGGTGGATCCAGAGGATACGCCATTGCTTTCAGCTCTATGACGTGGTGCGGATCGATCATTTCCGGGGCTTTGAAGCCTACTATTCCATACCCTACGGAGACGCTACGGCACAGAACGGCCACTGGGAGCAGGGGCCGGGGATGGAGCTGTTCCGGCGGCTGAAGGAAGAGCTTGGAGAGATGAATATTATTGCGGAGGATCTGGGATTTCTGACGGAGGGCGTGTACCGGATGCTGGCGGAGACCGGCTATCCGGGCATGAAGGTGCTGGAGTTTGCCTTTGATTCCAGAGAGGAAAGCGACTATCTGCCGCACAATTATTCCCACAACTGCGTGGTATATACGGGTACTCATGACAATAATACGCTGGCCGGCTGGTATCAGGAGATGAACGACCATGACCGCTGGTTTGCGGGCGAATATATGAATAATAAGAAGAGCAGTCCGGAAGAGCTTCCCTGGGATTTTATCCGGCTGGCTATGTCAAGCGTGGCGGATCTGGCTGTGGTGCCCATACAGGACTATCTGGGGTTGGGAGCGGAAGCGCGCTTTAATTATCCCTCTACCCTGGGCGGCAACTGGGAATGGCGGCTCCTGCCGGGAGAGATTACGGACGGGCTGCTGGAGAAAATCCGGCACATGACGAAGCTGTACGGACGCCTGTAGAGACTGTGACGGAAAGACGGAGTCCGGAGCTGAGGCGTCCGGAGAAAAGGAGAAAGAAATTTGGATTCGGTAACAATCAGGGATATTGCGCGGAAATGCGGCGTGGGCGTCAGCACCGTGTCCCGGGCCATGAATAACCATCCGGACATCAATCCGCAGACCCGGGAGAAAATACTGCGGGTGATCCGTGAATCCGGATATGTGCCCAACAACAGCGCCCGGAATCTGAAGCGGGCGGACGCCAGGGCCGTCGCGCTGCTGGTCAAGGGCATGGACAACATGTTTTTTACAGATATTATTCATATCATTGAGAGAGATACCCAGGAGCAGGGCTACGCCTGTATTCTTCAGCAGGTGGAGGATGGAGAAAATGAGCTGGAGATTGCTCTGGAGCTGGTGAAGGAGAAAAAGCTGCGGGGGATTATTTTCCTGGGCGGCAGCTTCGTACATCCGCCTGCACTGCTGAAACGGCTGACAGTCCCATATGTGATCAGCACCATCGGGCAGCAGGAGAATCCGGAGGGGTATATCGGAGGGAGCGTGTCGGTGGACAACCGGAAGGAAAGCTGTAAGGCCGTGAATTACCTCTGCAGCCTGGGGCACAGGCGGATTGCCGTGCTGGCCGCAGGGGAGGACGACAGAAGCATCGGCAGGCTGCGGATGGAGGGATACCGGCAGGCGCTGGCCGAGAACGGCATTCCTTTTGATCCGGCTCTGGTGGTCTATATGGAAGCGTCGGCGGACGGGTATTCCATGAAGAGCGGCTACCGGATGACCAGGCGGCTTCTGGAGACCGGGACGGACTTTACGGCTTTGTACGCCACGGCGGACACCCTGGCCATGGGGGCCTGCAGGGCTCTGAAGGAGAGCGGCGTGCGTGTTCCGGAGGACTGTTCCATCATGGGATTTGACGGCCTGGAAGCCGGGCGGTATTATATTCCCAGCCTGACGACCCTGGAGCAGCCGGCGGAGGAGATGGCTCATGCTACGGTTGCTCATTTATTCCGGCTGATCCGGAAGCAGGAAGCTCCGAAGCGCCTGTTTTTCGAGGGGCGGCTTGTGATCCGGGAATCGGCGCAGAAATATGGCGGGGCGAATGGCAAAACGCCTGCCGCGGAAAATGACAGAAAATCAAAAGGAAGGTGAGGATATGGAAGAGAGAATAGAGAGTATGCTGCAGGCCAGGTTCGGACGGGGACTGGACCAGTGTACAAGAGATGAGATTTTCGAAGTGCTGATGCAGATTACCAAAGAAGAGATGAGCCGCCGCCCGCGCATTGCGGGAAAGAAAAAGCTCTATTATATCTCGGCGGAATTCCTGATCGGAAAGCTGTTATCCAATAATCTGATCAATCTGGGCCTGTATGATGAGGTCAGCGATGCGCTGAAGAAGCATGGGCTGATTTTAAGCGAGATAGAGGAGATGGAGCTGGAGCCTTCACTGGGAAACGGAGGCCTGGGCCGTCTCGCTGCCTGCTTCCTGGATTCTATCGCCACGCTGAATCTCTGCGGGGACGGCGTGGGGCTGAATTACCACTACGGGCTGTTCCGGCAGCAGTTTGTGAATAACAAGCAGAGGGAGCTGAAGAACCCGTGGATTGCCAGGGAGAGCTGGCTGAACCGGCAGGATGTGTCCTTCCAGGTGCCCTTCGGGAAGTTTACCCTGCAGTCTGTCATGTACGACATTGATGTGCCGGGCTATCACGGCGGCTGCAACCGGCTGCATCTGTTCGATCTGGATTCGGTGGACGACACGGTGGTGGGAAATGACAGCATCAATTTTGACAAAAAGGACATCCGGCGGAATCTGACCCTGTTCCTCTATCCCGACGACAGCGACAGCCAGGGCCAGCTGCTGCGGATCTACCAGCAGTATTTCATGGTCAGCAACGCCGCCCAGCTGATTCTGAAGGAGTGCGCGGAGCGGGGCGTGGACCTGCATCATCTGGATGAGCATGTGGTGGTTCAGATCAACGACACCCATCCGTCCCTGGTGATTCCGGAGCTGATCCGGCTTCTGCAGGAGCGGGGCTTTACCCTGGATGAGGCCATCCGTCTGGTGAGCCGGACCTGCGCCTATACGAATCACACGATACTGGCCGAGGCCCTGGAGAAATGGCCTGTTTCCTATCTGGAGCAGGTGGTGCCTCATCTGCTGCCGATTATCCGGGAGCTGGACGCCAGGGTGCGGGAAAAATATGACGATGAGAGCGTTTATATTATCGACAAAGACCAGAAGGTGCATATGGCTCATATGGATATCCATTACGGATTTTCCGTCAACGGCGTGGCCGCACTGCATACGGAGATTCTGAAAAATTCCGAGCTGAAGAATTTCTGCCGCATTTATCCGGAGAAATTCAACAACAAGACTAACGGCATCACCTTCCGCCGCTGGCTGCTTCACTGCAATCCCAGACTGGCGGAGCTGATCCGGGAGCTGATCGGCGACGGCTTTGAAAGGGATGCCTCTGAGCTGGAGAAGCTGCTGGCTTACCGGGATGATCCCCGTGTGCTGGACCGGCTGGACGAGGTCAAGCGGAAAAACAAAAAGGATCTGCGGCGGTATCTGTACGAGACTCAGAATCTGGAAATCGACGCGGCTTCCATCTATGACGTGCAGATCAAGCGGCTTCACGAATACAAGCGCCAGCAGATGAACGCGCTGTATGCCATTTACAAATATAAGGAGATCAAAAGCGGCAGAAAGCCGGAGGTTCCGGTGACGATGATTTTCGGCGCAAAGGCGGCTCCGGCCTACACTATCGCCAAGGATATCATTCACCTGATCCTGTGCCTGCAGCAGCTGATTGCCCAGGACGCGGAGGTCAGCCCCTGGTTCCGGGTGGTGATGGTGGAAAATTACAACGTGACGAAGGCATCCCATCTGATTCCGGCGGCGGATATATCGGAGCAGATTTCTCTGGCCTCCAAGGAAGCCTCCGGCACTGGAAATATGAAGTTCATGCTGAACGGCGCGGTGACCCTGGGCACCGAGGACGGCGCCAACGTGGAGATACACGAGCTGGTGGGCGACGACAACATCTATATTTTCGGAAAGAGGACGGAGGACGTGTTGAAGCTGTATGAGGAAAAGGCTTACCACGCCGCCAGGTATTATGAGGGCGATCCGCTGATCCGGGAGCTGGTGGATTTCATCGTCAGCGAAGAGGTTATGGAGCTGGGCGACCCGGTGAGCCTGGAACGGCTGCATCATGAGCTGATCACCAAGGACTGGTTCATGACGCTTCTGGACCTGGAGGACTTTATCCGGGCCAAGGAGCAGGCTTATGCGGATTACGCCGACCGGAAGAGCTGGAACCGGAAAGCCCTTGTCAATATCGCCAAGGCCGGGTACTTTTCTTCCGACCGGACCATCGCCCAGTGTAATGAGGATATCTGGCATCTGAGCTGAATGGAATATGATATGGAAGCGGCCGCCGGCCGTCTGTCTGCCACAGGATTGGCAGCAGATGGCCGGCGGCCGCTTTTGAAGCTGAGCGCTGGGCAGGGACTAGTCGGTCCAGCGTTCCAGCGCCCGGGGAAGCTCTTCCGGCTTCCGGATCAGGCAGTCGGCGCCGGAAAGCTCCGCCGGGGAGCCGAAGCCGTACAGGCAGCCGATGAAGGGGCTGCCGGAGGCTCTGGCGCAGTCCAGATCGCTGTCTCGATCCCCGATCACCACATAGGGCGGCGGCAGGGTGCGGCCGATCTCCAGGATGATCCCGGATTTGGGCGCGTGGCCGTAGGTTTCGCAGTCATAGAAGGCGTCGAACCAGCGGTCCATCCCGAATTCCTCCCAGTGGATGAGCCCGTAGGAGCGCTGGCAGTTGCTTAAGATGGACATGTGAAAGCCGCGGCTCTTCAGGGTGTCCAGAACGTCCCGGACGCCCGGATACCAGGCCGCCCGGTGGGCGCGCACCTGCTCCGCCATGGCCTCTCCCGCCAGGAGGGCCGCCTTCTGCTTCAGCTCCATGGGAAGGCCCGGCAGAAAGGAATTCCACATGTCGCGGGTGTTCATGCCCAGCCAGGAGGCCGCCTGATGCCGGGGCACCTCCGGCACGTCCACGCCTTTCTCCTCCCGGAGCCAGCGGAAAGCCCTCTGAAGAGCCGGAAAATAGATGCGCAGCGTATCGTGGATAGTGCCGTCGTAATCAAAGATCAGATGGGGCTTCATATCAGAACTGCCTCATGAGATTGACCATTTCGATGGCGGACAGGGCGCAGTCGTAGCCCTTGTTGCCTGCTTTGCTTCCGGCCCTGGCCAGCGCCTGCTCGATATTTTCCGTGGTCAGGACGCCGAAGAGCACCGGGACGCCTGTGGACAGGGAGATCTGGGCGATGCCCTTGGAAACCTCGTTGCACACGTAATCGTAATGGGTGGTGTCCCCGCGGATCACGGCGCCCACGCAGATAACGGCGTCGTATTTGCCGGATTTTGCCAGGGCCGCGGCGGCGGTGGGGATTTCAAAGGCGCCGGGCACCCAGGCCGCCGTGATATTTTCCGCGTCCATGCCGTGGCGCACCAGGCCGTCCACGGCCCCGTCCAGCAGCTTGCGGACGATGATTTCATTGAAACGGGAGGCCACGATGGCGGCCTTCATGCCCTCCGGGGCAACGACATTTCCTTCCAGTACTCTGATTTCTTTCATGATTTCTTCCTTTCTGACGCACTCGCTGCGTCAATAATGGTAGATTTGGAAGTTTACTTCCAAACTTTTTCCTCCTGCTTGTCTGTTTTTTCTGTGTCCGGGATCAGAAACGGATTTCCCGGAAAATATGTCCCATTTTTTCCTGTTTTGTTTTCATATAAAAGCTGTCGTATTTCTGGGGCTCGATCTCGATGGGCACCCGC